>NZ_JAKTII010000002.1:0-163417 GCF_027855175.1 Acinetobacter sp. AOR14_HL
TGTCCTGCGGTACCAAAACCACCAATCAGGATGGTGGCACCATCTTTAATTTGCGATAGAACCTCGCTAAGTGAGGACTTACTTTTGTCAATCATTAGACAACTCCATTGTGCTCATTGAAGAAGAGATAGGTAAGAGAGTTAGGCACACTGAGGCGAGAAGAATAGATAAATATTTCACTCAATCCCGAGTGTTTCCCTTAGATTTCCCTTTTAAACATTCTTGATAATTTTTATAATTTGATCTAGTTATCCCACTATGGTTTTGTTCGGTATAAGTGAAATTTGTTCGATGATCGAACATTATCTAAGATAGTTGTATAATCCGGATAAATCGTAAAACTTATAAATGTAAAAGAATATGAGTTGTTATAAATAGATATGTAGAAAATTTGCTTAGACGATTTAATCATCCAAGCAATTTAAAAATAATAGAATTAAGATTGAGATTGGAGAATCAAACGCGCAAGTTCTAAATCATCGGGATAAGTAATTTTTATATTATCCGAACGCCCCATCACGACCCGTACAGTTTCACCTAGATATTCAAGTGCACTTGCCTCATCGGTAATAGTGACGTTATTTTCTAAAGCATGCTCAATTGCTTTTTTGAGTTTACCAATTTTAGTAATTTGAGGCGTTTGAGCTTGCCATAATGAGTCTCGGCTTACTGTTTTATCAATATGATCGCCTGTTTGAACCTGCTTCAAAGTATCACGAACAGGAATTGCTAAAATAGCACTATCATTTGATTCAATTGCTTTTGACACAAGTGCATTTAAACAATCAATTGTTACACAAGGCCGAGCTGCATCATGTACAAGGACCCAATCATTTTCA
The DNA here is from genome assembly GCF_027855175.1 of Acinetobacter sp. AOR14_HL. Classification (NCBI taxonomy): domain Bacteria; kingdom Pseudomonadati; phylum Pseudomonadota; class Gammaproteobacteria; order Moraxellales; family Moraxellaceae; genus Acinetobacter; species Acinetobacter sp. AOR14_HL. The sequence goes on from NZ_JAKTII010000002.1 coordinate 840, forward strand.
TCAGCAAAAGTTAAAAGATGATTTAATGCGTTTAATACCGAATGGACTCGTTCTGCCCCACCCATACAAAAATGGGCCTTATCTATATCTTGAAATGCGAGAGTCTGAGCAAAGGTATCTTGGGTACCAATTGCCAGAACATAACCATTTAATGGAAGTTGACTTATGCGCCGAACAGTATGTTCTAAAACAGTCGTATTCTGAATATATTGATACTGTTTCAATTCAGTTTTAGAAAATCGACTTCCTGACCCTGCAGCTGGTATAACTGCCCATAATTTAGTCTGGGATATCTGGGGATGCAGGTGTCTCATTCGTTTCCAAATCAACTTTAGCGTTCGGGTCAATATAAATAGGCTTGTAATGGGTACTGATTGTACTCATTTGAACAAATGTCTCGTGAGGTTTAACCAAACCAAGATCAAGGCGAGCATGTTCTTCTATTGCTTCTGTACCATTTTTCAGGTCAAAAACCTCTGCTGCCAAAATACGGTTTCGTTCTTTAAGCTCTTCATTTACCTCAGCTTGTTGCTGAATTTGTTGCATGAGAGCTTGATGAGGGATATAGCCACCCTCACCTAACCAAAATTGATATTGCAGTATAGCTACTAAAACAATAACAAGTAGCAATATCAGTTTGCTTGAAGTGGATCGAAATACTTCTAACATATCATTAAGATTTTTAATTAAAAACTTTCGTTAAGAGTTTGTATTGTATAGTAATTAACAAACAACATGCGCAATTCCTGCAAAAATTTAAGCAAAATTATTAATGGGCATATTACTTTAATTGACCATTGTGACATGTTTCATTTTGTCAAAAATGAATGGAATTTGAAAGGGAAATAATATTTATAAGTACAATTGCTTATAAATCAATCTATGCACCTAAACACCAGTCTAACTATGATGAAATTATGCTGAGTAAATATAGAAAAGCCCTCAGTAAAGGGCTCTTATAAATCGACTGCTTATGAGAGTCTAAATCAGAAATTATAACGAACACTCAACGTTGCATTTCGTGGTGTTCCCCAATTCATTGAGTTAGCACCAATACCCTCATAATATTTTTCATCAAAAATATTATCGATATTAAATTGAAGTTTGATATTTTTATCTACTTGATAGCCTAGCATTGCACTTGCTAAAACATAAGCATCCTGCTCAATACGGGAGCTTCCGCTACCTGTATAGTATTTACTCTTATAATTTAAACCAAGTCCTGCACTCCATTGATCAAGTTTGTACTTAACAAATAGATTCGAGGTTGCTCGAGAGTTTGTCGTATTAACCTTTGTGCCTTGTGCATCTTTTGCTTCAAAATTAGCAATACCAAAGTTAATACCCCAATTGTCATTAATCTCGCCATCAACTTCAAACTCAAAACCTTTACTTTCAACCCCATCTACAGCGCGATAGGCCTGCTCTGTAGTTTGTGTACCATTGCGAATAATGAACGTGTCAGGTATCGATTCAGCAAAATTAGACTGCTCGATCCGGAATACTGACAATGCTGTATTTAACCGTCCTCCAAACCATTCACTCTTTAAGCCAGCCTCATAACTCTTACCTGTAATCGGATCTATATATTGATCATTTATATCTTTACGTTCTTGAGGTTTAAAAATTTCTGTATAACTCGCATATATAGAATGATCTTGGGCAAAATCATAAATAGCGCCAACATATGGTGCTAATTCATTGTTAAATTCACGGTTACCTTTATCATTTTCAGATTTATATTCCCAGTTAGATAAACGTGCCCCAGCAATAACTTTTAAAGGATCAAAAATTTGAAATTTTCCAGCAACATAAGCAGCACTTTGTGTAGTTTCATTGAGTGCATTTTTACCATTTAATACTACTGGTTGAAGCAACTCTTGAGCCATATCATTATAGTTAAGTGGTCCACCTAAATATTTTTCAATGTCTTGGTCTGTGTTAGATCCACCAAAAATATCCTTTGTTTTCTCATTCTTATTCCAAGATCCACCAATAATGATTTCTTGTGGACGATTAAAAAGCGTAAATGGCGCATTGATAAAAACATCAATATTATTTTCTTCATTTGCAGCTTTTGCACCATATACTGAGACATTATCCTTCTTCTTGTCCTCTTCATTTTTTAATGGACTTGTATTGGTTGCCTTGTCTACTTTTCCAGCTGTATACAACAACATAGAAGCTGTATCTTCTTTACGGAAGGTATAAGCAATATTTAAATTAACGTCATTAAATAAATTCTGCTTTAAGTTCGCAAATACTGCCGTTGTATTTACATCCCAATAAGTCCAAGGTGCACTTACAGTTAAGTTCCTAGAAAAATTGGTCCGAGTCCCATCAGTATAAAAAGCCGGTGTCCCGCCCCAACGGATACCATCACGATGTAACTCTTGATAAGTAGCACCAAGTGACATGCTTGTTTTGTCACTCAAGTCATAATCAACTGCACCATAAAATACATTCCGCTCTTTCTCATAAAAATCCATAAATGATTTTTCATCAGAATGTTTTACAAACATACGGCCACGTAATGATCCATCTGCATTAAGCGGTGTGGAAACATCCGCTGAGCTACTCCAAGAATTCCATGAGCCTAAAGATGTGCTGACATTACCAGTGAGTTCTTTTGAGTTTGCATGTTTTCGAATCATGTTCAGCGCCATCGCTGGGTTTCCAGCACCTGTGGTTAGGCCATTGGCACCCTTTACTACTTCGATACGATCATAAATATCTAAATCTAAATCACCAGTGCCTAAGTTTGTAGTACTAGGTATTCCATCAATTAAGTAATAATCCACCTCAAAACCACGTGCATAAACTCTTTGACGCTCATCAGTACGTGAGGTTGAAACACCCGTAATATTATTCATTAAATCTTGAAAGGAATCGATTTTTCGATCATCTAAATATTCACGGGTTAAAACTTTGACCGATTGAGGAGTTTCACGAAGAGATAAATTTAATTTTGTAGAAGTATTTGAACTTTTTGCTGTATAGCTGCCCGAGCCTTCAGTAACAGCCGGATTTTCTTGTTCTGCTTGTACTTTTATCGTTGCTAAAGTGGCTGTTTCGGTTGGTTGTTCTGCATAAACAAATGAAGGTACCGTCAAAGCCATAGAAAGTACTAAAGGGTGAACTTTAAATGCTTTTCTAAAGGGCGGATTGTACATAAGAAAATTCCATAATAACTAATGTTATGAACCATATTTTTAGCCTTCCACTACCTTGTTCCTTGTTACACAGTAGTAAAAGTTCGGCACAAAAATTAACACGAATGATAATTGTTATCAACTTTAAGTTAATAATTATTCTTATTTGTTTAATATGATTTACTAATCAATATTGCATAAATCACAGAATCGCTATCCACACATCAAAATTTGGATATCTAACGGATTGAATACTCATCTTGTTGAGTCATGGGGCTGCAGCCATGGGCTTTATATTATTGATTCAAAAATATATAAACCAATTTTCAAATTCAAATTGACTATGGAACTGCTCAAGAACATGAGAAATAAAAAACTACACAGTATTTTCTTTTATATTTTATTATTCTTCATAAATCTCATAAAAGAGAATAAAGGTATAAACTGTAGTGCATAAAATTTTAGCATTTTCTTTAGCAAGCTTAGGTTTAAGTGCTTGTAATAACCCTACTGATGATAGACCTTCAAAAATACTTAATATGGAGAGTAATCAGATACAACATACATCAGCCACCCCTTATATATTTGAATATAATGATATTGTGTACACACTAAAAGCTGGACAAGATCCAGATACTGTCCATTTAAAATTTAAAAACTTATTAAAAAAAATTCCCTCTAGCGATAATAATTTAGATATTTTAAAAACCAAACGCAAGGTACTTATTCACTTAGGTTGCCTTAAAGGAGCATATAGAGTTACCGAAAAAATTCTAAATAAAACAGATAGTTCACAACTACAAGAGATGCAATGCATTTTCTTAAGAAAAATGAAAAAAGATGCTCATGAAATAAAAGAATGTTATGAAAAAACGGCCCATAGCTATTTAGACGAAATAAATTTAATTCCGAAGGCAGCTGTACGATATCAATATGTATTGTGGGGACATTATGCAGCAATGTTCCATGCCGGCCATATAGAATATAGAGATAAACTTCAAGAAACTATTGATTATCACAACATTGAAGATCACAAAAAAACATATCAACAAATGTATGAAAATATACTGAATGCCAGTGCTTTTCAAAAACGTTTAGATGCCATTCCGTATAGCCCGAATTGTCAGTAAAGTATAGTAATGGATGTTATAAGCCACCATCCTCCTCAAAAATTTGGCTTGCATTTAATAGAACATAAAATAATTGAGATTAAAAATAAAACAGTATAAGCAAAATCTTCTGTATCATCCGTAGCTAAATAAATTTTCCATAATTAATCCTAAACATAGAAAAAATTTTAATAAATTCTATATTTCTAAATATAAAACTTATGGAAACTAAATAATTAATCATCATAGATAAGATCATTTTCATCAACATTGATATAATCTGGCTGGGGATCCTTATCAAATTGTACAGCACATATTTTAACCTTACCTAAAATTTTTGCTTTTCCCACCCTATGCATACCATCCATTATTCTACCCTGTGAACATATTATTATTGGATAAGACAAGTCTGCTTCTTGAATCAGTAGCATATGATTAATAATATCTTGAGTAGTAGGATGAGAATCCGGATACCAATACGGTTCATCTAATTCTTTTATTTCTGATAGTAAAATTTCTTTTACTTTAAATTTTTTAGTTAATGCTACTAAATTATCTACATCTCAAATATAAGTATCATTTTCAATTTTTCTAAAATGATATTGCTTTCTCATGATATAAAATTCCTCATAAAATCCAAAAATATTAAAATATATCTATTAATATTAGATATTGGAAAAATAAAGTGCCGTAATTCCTAGCCAATATAGAAAAAGACATTAAAAACTAAAATTCTAATAAATACACTTTCATCCTGTTTAACAACTTCAACAATCATTCTATCTTGCTATTTATCTACAATTAAAACCCACGCTATATGTTTATTCTAATGCATAGTTTGAAAATGAAATTTATACAAAATCACAGAGAGTTCGATTTTTTAACCAATAACTACTTAAAAAGTATATTTTTTCTATTTTTAATTTGCTAAGAATTTTATAAAGATTTCTTTCACCTATTAGAAAGGAGAAAAAATGGATTTTTTTAGTATTTTCATAGGTGACACGACTTGGACCTTTATTTTGGAAATTTTGGTTCGATGTTTCGTCATGTTTATCATTATTATTAGTTTTTTAAGACTATCAGGTAAGCGTGGTGTTCGCCAACTTTCCCTTTTTGAACTCGCAATTATTTTATGTTTAGGCTCGGCTGCTGGTGATCCAATGTTTACCAAGGACTTACCTATTGCCCATGCTTTTATCGTATTTATCGTTATTCTTTTTCTCTATCGCCTAGTAACTTGGGCCATGGTGAAGCATAAAAAAATTGAAGATCTATTAGAAGGAAAAGCACTTTGCGTGGTCAAAGATGGACTTTTAGTCTACAAAGATTTCCAGAAACAATCATATTCACATGATGAGTTTTTCTCAGAGATGCGCCAACAAAATGTTGAACATTTAGGTCAAGTGAGAACAGCTTTACTGGAGTCCGACGGTATCCTTAGCTTACTGTACTATGAAGATGAAGAAGTAAAATGGGGACTTCCCCTATTCCCCGATGCTTATTGCAAAGCTGACGTACTTAAAATCAATACTTTTTATTCATGTATGAAATGTGGTGAAACTAAAATTCTAAATACACTCGATCAAGAGTGTTCTCGTTGCAAACACCATAGTTGGGCTAAGTCTTTAAAAACCCGTCGCCTAGGATAATAAAAGAATTGAGTATTATAAGTATCAGATATTAAGTTTTTCCAGAAAAGATCTAATAGATAGAATTTTGTATTTTCGAGATGCAATAAAAGAAGTAATAGAAAATGAAAAATTAATTTATTTTTATAAATTAAAAAGGCGCTATTTCCTATTAAAAAAGAGAAATAGCACCTTAAAACGTTAAAAAACTAATTTTAACTTTTTATTTAAAGATTAGTTTAAACCTTTAAACTCAGCTTTACCGCGGTAAGCAGCTTTAGTCAATTCTTCAATACGAAGTAATTGGTTGTACTTAGAAACACGGTCAGAACGGCAAAGTGAACCAGTCTTAATTTGGCCAGCTGCTGTACCTACTGCTAAATCAGCAATAGTTGAATCTTCAGTTTCGCCAGAACGGTGAGAAATTACAGTTGTATAACCATTTTCTTTAGCAAGGTAAATTGCATCTAGAGTTTCAGTCAACGTACCAATTTGGTTATATTTGATTAAGATAGAGTTACCTACTTTCTCATTAATACCACGTTGTAAAATCTTAGGGTTTGTAACGAACAGGTCATCACCAACCAATTGGATTTTGTCACCAAGGATAGATGTCAAGTAAGACCAACCTTCCCAATCTGATTCATCTAAACCATCTTCAATTGAGATAATTGGATATTGGTTTACAAGGCCTGCTAAATAGTCAGAGAACTGGTTGCTTGTGAATGCTTTATTGCCTTCACCCGCAAGAACATATTGGCCATTTTTGTAGAATTCTGAAGATGCACAGTCAAGCGCCAACATAATGTCAGAACCAGCTTTGTAACCAGTTTGACCAATAGCTTCAAGAATAACAGTGATTGCTTCTTCGTTTGAACGCAAGTTTGGTGCAAAACCACCTTCATCACCCACAGCAGTGTTTAAACCTTTTTTGTTTAAAACTGATTTTAGAGAATGGAAGATTTCAGCACCAGCACGTAATGCTTCAGCAAATGAAGTGAAGCCTACTGGCTCAATCATAAACTCTTGAATATCAACGTTGTTGTCTGCATGCGAACCACCATTGATGATGTTCATCATTGGTACAGGCATAGTCAAAATCGTTTGACCACGTAAGTCAGCGATGTATTGGAAAAGAGGAATTTTCTTTTCATCAGCAGCAGCGCGTGCAGCAGCTAATGACACAGCCAAAGTTGCATTTGCACCCAACTTTTCTTTGTTTTCAGTACCATCAAGTTCGATCATCGTATTATCGATGTCTTTTTGTTCAAATACTGATTTGCCCACTAAAGCATCACGGATAATCGTGTTTACGTTGTTAACCGCAGTTTTAACACCTTTACCTAAGTAACGTGATTTATCACCGTCACGTAGTTCTAAAGCTTCACGAGAACCAGTTGAAGCACCAGATGGTGCACATGCACGACCAACAACCCCAGATTCTAAAATTACGTCTGCTTCGATGGTTGGGTTACCACGAGAGTCCAAAATTTCACGTGCACGGATGTCAACGATTTGGCTCATGAACAATTCCTCTGTTGAATGAATATGAGCTGCGATTAAAGCAGCGTAAATGAGTAAAAACTCAATGGGTGTCTAACTTTTTGAATCCTTTAACCAAAGTATCCAATTCTTTTATTTGTGCCAAGAATGGCTCAAGCTGCGACATGCGTAATGCACAAGGTCCATCGCATTTTGCATGTTCTGGGTCTGGATGACCTTCCAAGAACAATCCAGCCAAGCCTGTTGCCATTCCAGCGCGCGCTAAAGTTGTAATTTGAGCACGACGACCACCTGCCGAGTCAGCACGACCACCAGGAGTTTGCAACGCATGTGTTACATCGAAGAAAACAGGAACATTCATTTCTTTCATGATGTCAAAGCCAAGCATGTCTACAACAAGGTTGTTATAGCCAAATGCTGAACCACGCTCACAAAGAATAAGTTTATCGTTTCCTGCTTCTAAACATTTATTCAGGATATGACGCATTTCATGAGGTGCCAAAAACTGAGCTTTCTTAATGTTAATAATAGCTTGTGTTTTTGCCATCGCTTCAACAAGATCAGTTTGGCGACTTAAGAAAGCCGGTAACTGAATAATATCGGCTACTTCTGCAACTGCTTCAGCTTGGTGTGGTTCATGAACATCGGTAATGATAGGAACATTAAAATGTTTTTTAATATCGCCTAACCATTCAATACCTTTTTCAAGTCCAGGACCGCGGAACGAATGCAGACTAGAACGATTTGCTTTATCGAAACTCGCTTTAAATACATAAGGAATGTCTAAGCGTTTGCAAATATCAACATAAGTTTCTGCAATTTCGAAAGCTAAATCTTTTGATTCAAGTACGTTCATTCCGCCAAATAATACAAATGGCAAATGATTTGCCATTTGTATATCGCCTAAACGTACAACTTCTTGTGGTTTTAATTGTGACATTTAAACTTTCCCAGTTTATTTAAAATCGCATTATTTACTTTTTTGATGCTGTGTTTTCGCAGCGTCAATAAAACTAGCAAATAATGGATGTCCATCACGTGGTGAACTTGTAAATTCCGGGTGGAATTGTACAGCAATAAACCAAGGATGTTCAGGAATTTCTACAGTTTCAACCAAATGTTGAGCCGAAGAGTAACCAGAAATCTTCATACCAGCTTGTTCAATCGCCTCAATGAAACGGTTATTCATTTCATAACGGTGACGATGACGCTCAGTAATTTCTGCTTTACCATAGACTTCACGAGTTTTAGTGCCTTCAACCAATTCAGATTTTTGTGCACCCAAACGCATAGTGCCGCCTAAATCAGACTCTACGCTGCGTTGTTGTAACTCGCCACGCTCATCTAACCATTCGGTAATTAAACCAATCAATGGATACTTTGTAGAACGGTTAAATTCTGTAGAAGATGCTTCCGGCATAGCTGCCACATGACGTGCATATTCAATTACAGCCAATTGCATTCCTAAACAAATACCCAAGAATGGAATTTTATTTTCACGTGCATATTGAATAGCTTTCATTTTGCCTTCAGTACCACGCTCACCAAAGCCGCCTGGGACTAAAATTGCGTCAGCTGTTTGCAAAATAGAAATGTCTTGGCTTTCAAGTTCTTCAGCATTGACATAGTCAATCTGTACTTTCACACGGTTTTTGATGCCTGCATGTAACAATGCTTCATTCACAGATTTATAAGCATCTGGTAATTCAACATATTTACCAACCATAGCTACACGTAAAGTGTATTCTGGGTTAAGTAATGCTTCGACTACATTATCCCAATCTTCTAGATTTGCTTCTGGAAGATCATTAAACCCAAAACGTTCACAAATGAGGTCATCAACGTTTTGTTCATAGAATGTACGTGGAATTTGATAAATCGTTTTCGCATCTTTACATACCACAACGGCACGCGCTTCCACGTTAGTGAACAATGCAATTTTACGTTTCGTATCAACATCTACATCATATTCAGTACGGCAGATTAAGATATCTGGCTGAATACCAATTGAAAGTAATTCTTTTACAGAATGTTGGGTTGGTTTCGTCTTAAGCTCTGCTGCCGACTTAATATATGGCAACAAAGTTAAATGCATCAGCATGGTACGTTTATGACCAAGCTCAACCATTAACTGACGGACTGATTCCATAAATGGAAGTGATTCAATATCACCAACCGTACCACCAATCTCAACGATTGCAACGTCGTAACCTTCACCTGCGCGAAGTACACGTTCTTTAATGTTGTCAGTAATATGTGGAATAACTTGAACCGTACCACCTAAGTAGTCACCACGACGTTCTTTATTTAGAACATCTTGATATACACGGCCACTTGTAAAGTTATTCAGTTTGGTCATTTTCGCACGACGTAAGAAACGTTCGTAATAACCCAAGTCTAGATCAGTTTCGGCACCATCCTCTGTGACAAAAACTTCACCATGTTGGAAAGGACTCATTGTCCCCGGATCGACATTAATGTAAGGATCCATTTTAACCATTGTGACTTTTAAGCCACGGGCTTCCAAAAGTGCAGCAACTGAAGCAGCAGAAATACCTTTACCTAGCGATGAAACCACACCACCAGTAACAAAAATAAAATGGGTCATTAAGTTTCTCGTACAATCAAGCCGAAATCGGCCTACAATGTTGGGCAATTTTACTTTACTCTGCCCCTATAAAGCAAAGTCAAACCGCATCAATTCAAAGATCATTAAACAACTGGTTATTCTATCAGCATTTTTAATAAAAAATTAGGTCCATCTCACATGATTTTTTCATTCTCTTTTGCTGTTATAATGCCAGCTCCTCAATTAAATGTTGTTTAGGACAATGGCAAATAAAAAACTTTTAATCTGTGCTGCAATTGCAGCTGGACTATTGTTAACCGCATGTGTCAAAAAAGAAACACCAGAAGAAGAGCAAGAAAAGGTTGAAACTGCTGTTTCAGAACCTAAGCCTGCTGAACCTGCAAAATTTGAGTCTTTAGAAAGCGTTAAAACTGAAGAAGCTCAAACGCAGGAACCAACGCAAGTTGAAGTTCATCACGAAGAAACAGCGAATACCACAACTGAAATTCGCCGTGAAACTCGTCCTGCCCAATCTGATCAAAGTTCACAAACAACAGCTTCTGAGCAACCTAAAGCAGAACCGAAACCAAAACCGGAACCTAAGCCTGAGCCAAAACCAGAGCCTAAGCCTGAAAAAGTTCAATCAAAACCAGCTAAACCAGCTGAGCCATCTCAAACTGAAGATGATGCTGTTGCCGCTGCAATTGCTGCTGCTACACCAGCGCTTAAAAACTAAGTTCCCGTGTGAATATGCCCAAATTGAACAGTTGATTTGGGCTTTTTAAATATTATTAAAATTATCAATTCAATAATCAGTTCTACCTTTCTCTTTCTAATTTGTCTTTAAAGTTTTCCTAGATATCAATTTAGGACAATCTACTTATTCCCCCTGAAAAAGCATTGACGTTACTCACGCTGAGATGTAGCTTTTTAACAAGTTCCCTTTTGGAACCTTAATTAAAAGAAGATTGGAGCTTAAAATGACTACTGTATCAAATCGCGTACCCGCCTCATTTCCAGTCCGTCGTATGGACTATAATTTTGAAAATACACCTCGTTACTGGTGCAATAACGAACCCTCTCTTACCCATTATTTTACAGGCTTATCTACATTGTTCCCTGAGGGTGAATCATATTTTGTTCGTTCAGTTCGAGCGTTACGTGCCAAAGCAAAGTCGAATGAAATTCTAGATCGCGAAATCAGCGCATTTATTGGTCAAGAAGCAATGCATTCAAAAGAGCATCATGCTTTTCATCTCAGCGCCCAACAGCATGGCCTTGACCCCGAATCTTTGGAAAAAGCAACTGGTATCGTTTTAAAAAGTATTGAAAAAGTTTTTAGTAAAAAATGGAATTTGCTCGTAACAGTTGGCTTAGAACACTATACCGCGGTACTTGTGGTTAACATGATGCAGTCTGTTAATGAACTGATGACAGACTCAACAATCCGTAATTTATGGTTATGGCACAGCATTGAAGAGACAGAACATAAAGCTGTCGCCTTTGATCTTTATCAACACTTATATGGAAGTGGACTGAGCGCCTATCTCCCTCGCATTACAGTCTTTACTTTAAGTTTATTTTTAATTACAGGCTTCACAACAATTTATCAATTCGTTCTTATGAAACGAGATCACCAACTTCTAAATTTCAACTCTTGGCGTAATTTCTTTAGTTTTGCTAACAAACAATATAGAACATTAATCCCTAAATTTTTTGACTATTATCGCTTTGATTTCCACCCTAACCAAACAGATGAAAAAGACCTCGTTGCTAGTACCAAAATCAAAATTGGACTGAAAGATCCAAAATTGCTTTTATCTTGACCTGATAAAATCATAAAGCCCATTCAATAGATGGGCTTTATTTAATTTATTACAGCAACACCGTCATTGTTTATGATTAACCATAAAATAATTCGCCATTAATTTGGCAGCCCAAGAGGTACTTTTCCAACCCTCGTAAAAACCACAATGACTTCCCTTTTTAGTGGTTACAACTGCAATATTACTCATTTGCTGAATAGTTTCTTTATAAGGCTCTAAATTTTTAATAGAACATACCGGATCATCTTCAGCATTAAGAATCATTAATGGAATTTTGACATTCTCAAATACGTAAATTGGATTAATTGCCTGACAATAACTTTGATAATCCTGAAAGCCAGCCATTTCAAAGTATTCTTTTTCAAACTCTTCCAGACTAGTCGTCGCTAGAACTTTTTCTAAAGAAGAAATCTGGTTCCAAGTACTTTGATAAGGATGAATAAAATATTTGAATAACTTTTTAGTCATCATTTTGCTATAAAACGGATGAACATTTTTAAAGCCAATCTCAGTGTTATAGCCGGGACACATTGCAAAAGCAGCTTTAAATGGCGTGTCAGTGCCTTGCTCTCCCAAATAACGAACTAACAATCCTGTGCCAGCAGAGGAGCCGACAGCGTACAGATCTGATTCAGGAAACAAATTTTGAATATGCGTAAGCTGCTCTTTAAGGTCACTTGTTGATCCAAAAAGAGAAATCTGTGGTACAGGCATTGGTAAACCAGCATGCCCACGGCGTAAGCAAAGCGCTATTCTCCACCCAGTATATTGATGTAAATCTTTCACCAGTTCACGCATACTTTCAGGCGTACCTGTAATGGTATGCATGATGACAACTGTAGGAGTAGATTTTGGAAGATTATAGCCATACCATGCGATTGCAGTTACACCGCCATCTTTCATGGTGAGCTGATCAATACGGTCATATTCAAGCTTGATGGTTTTTTTTCTAATAATATCGAAATATAAAAGATGAACATGATTGTTACTTAACCATGGCGTAGGACGATATTTTTGCTTAAGTTGGGGCAATTTATCCAAAACATCTTTAATTTTCCCTTGTGGGTCATAATAGACTTTTGGCTGTTCAGCACCCAGCACCGAATCAAACAATTCTGAACCGAAAGCTTTAATTTTATTTAAAGTAGATATGCCCATATCCAATCACGACCTCTGATTATGAGTTAAATGATTGCCGCACTAATGCTGCAACCTGCTGCCCCCAAATTGCATAAATTTCTTTGCTTGGATGAAAACCATCACTTGCCATAGGCAAATTCATCGCTTGAAAACTTTCAATATCATATTGAATGAATCTAAATTGGTTTTGTGATTCTAACCATTTATATAATGCCTGATTCATTTGCTCCGCATATTTTCCAAATAACCAAGCCAATGGATTCGGCAAAGCTGGAAAATGTTGCATTGGCGGCACACCAGATACGATAATGAGTTTAGGTTGAAAACGCGTCTGTACTTGCTGAAATAATTGCTTTTGTTGTTTTAACCATAGATTTGCTGAGGTTAGTTTTGTCACATCATTAACACCGATAGATGTGACTACAACATCATAATTTTGTTGCTCTAAATGCTGTAGAGCTTGAAAAACCTGCTTGGTTGTATCACCTGTTTTTGCATGAAGTTTCCAGCATAAAGAATACTCATCTTGCAACTCAGAAATAATTGCGCCAGACAAAGCATCTTTTTGTGTTTCAACTCCGACACCTGCCGCTGCAGAATCACCTAAAATAAGCAATGACAAAGGTCTTCCGTGTCCGCACAGACCTTCACGCTCGCCAATGGCCTCTAATAGACGTGGTGTATTCTTACGAACCTTTGCCCCTTGTATAAATAATACAGGCAATAAGACTAATGTTGAAAGTTTTAACCACATTCTAATGACCTCAATAATATTACTTAGGCTATTTGCTAAAATTATTGCGGTTGAAACTTGGTGATTCTTTCACCCATTTGTTCAGCTAGCGCCGCTAAACCACTCATTGGACGAATCATTACCTCAAAATCAATAATTTTGCCTTGCTCATTAAAACGTATCATATCAATACCTTTTAATGACTTGCCGCTTACATTTGCACTGAACTCAAGTACCACATTTTCGCCATCTTCCGTATAAAACTCGCGATGATAAGTAAAGTCTTGGAATACCTGAATAACATTGCTCAAAATGAAGAAAACGACTTGCCTTCCTTCATAAGGTTTATGGGCAACAGGAGAACGGAAAACGACTTCATCTGCCAGCAAATCATTTAGATCGGACAAGTTACCTGCCTGAATCATGTGATGCCATTTTTCTAAAGACTGTTTTGTTGTTTCAAGTGCCATTATTATTTTTCCTTTAATCTACTTAATAAAATTATGGGCATTTCCTTTTCAAAGAAATGCCCATATAGATTTATAGTGTCGCTGCTAATTCAGCACCTTGTCGTATAGCTCGTTTTGCATCTAGCTCTCCGGCCTCTTTAGCTCCACCAATTAAATGAACATTTTTTCCGTCTTCTTTTAATTGCTCATACATTGCAGTGAAAGATTCTTGGCCTGCACAAATCACAACATGATCAACTTCAAGTACACTCGGTTTTCCATCTACTGTTATATGAAGACCTTGATCATCAACTTTGTCGTATTGAACCCCGGCAAGCATTTTGACTTGACGATTTTTCAGACCTGTACGGTGAATCCAGCCAGTAGTTTTACCTAAACCAGCCCCTACAGCAGCAGCTTTACGTTGCAGTAAATAAATTTCTCGTTCCGAATCTTCAACTTTTGGCTGTTTTAACCCGCCAACATTCTCATATTGAGTATCAATTCCCCATTCAGCATAGAACTTTTCTGGGTTTAAGCTGCCACTATCACCTTCGTGAGTAAGATATTCCGCCGTATCAAAACCAATACCACCCGCCCCAATAATCGCTACACGCTGCCCCACAGGAACACGCTCTCTTAGAACTTGTAAGTAGCTCAGTACTTTAGGGTGATCAATTCCATCAAATTGTAATTGACGAGGGGTTACCCCTGTTGCAACCACAATTTCATCAAAATTTGCTTGGCTCAATTCTTCATAAGTTGCTTTATGATTTAAGACAAGCTCAATATTTGGTCGCAATTCAATTTGACGGCCAAAGTAACGTAAAGTTTCATAAAACTCTTCTTTTCCAGGAACAGTCTTTGCAATATTAAACTGACCACCAATTTGATGACTTGCCTCAAAAACTTTGACTTTATGCCCGCGATCAGCTGCATATACCGCAAAACTTAAACCTGCCGGACCCGCGCCAATAACAGCAATATTCTTTTGAATCTGTGCTTCTTTAAAGATAAGTTCAGTTTCATAACATGCGCGAGGGTTCACTAAACACGTTGCGATTTTCATTGAAAAAATATGATCTAAACACGCTTGGTTACACCCAATACATGTATTAATTTCATCGCTACGACCTTGGCTTGCTTTTAAAACAAACTCTGCATCGGCTAGCATTGGACGCGCCATGGACACCATATCGGCATGACCAGAAGCCAACACGTGTTCAGCCATTTCTGGGGTATTAATTCGGTTGGAAGTAATCAAAGGAATAGATACTTCACCTTTGAGTTTTTCAGTGACCCACGTAAATGCAGCACGAGGTACTTTCGTTGCAATGGTTGGAATACGTGCTTCATGCCAACCAATGCCTGTATTAATAATTGTTGCACCTGCTTTTTCAATTTCTTTTGCAAGCTGAATCACTTCATCAAAACTTGAACCACCTTCCACTAAATCAAGCATAGATAAGCGATAAATAATAATAAAATTTTCACCAACCAAAGCACGCGTACGTTTTACAATTTCAATGGGGAAACGAATACGATTTTCGTAACTACCACCCCATTCATCATCACGATGATTAGTACGTGCAGCAATAAACTCATTAATTAAGTAGCCTTCAGAGCCCATAATTTCTACGCCATCATAACCTGCATACTGAGCAAGTTTGGCGCAGTTTGCAAAGTCATCAATGGTCTGTTGTACTTCGGCAGAACTTAAAGCTTTAGGCTTAATCGGGTTAATTGGTGCTTGAATTGCTGAAGGCGCAACGTTATTTGCCTGATAAGAATAGCGCCCAGTATGTAAAATCTGCATAGCGATTTTACCACCAGCTTCATGCACAGCTTGAGTAATCACTTTATGTTTTTCAGCTTCTTCAACTGTATCGAGCTTGGTACCGTGGCTAAATACAACACCATCATCATTCGGAGAAACACCGCCAGTTACGATCAATCCAACATCACCTTTTGCGCGCTCAGCATAAAATGCTGCCATACGCTCATATCCCTGCGGTGCTTCTTCTAACCCAATATGCATAGACCCCATAAGCACACGGTTTTTTAAAGTAGTAAAGCCCAAATCAAGTGGCTTTAATAAATGTGGATAAGCTGACATATTTTCTCCTTTGGCTAGCAATTAGCTTGCTAATGCAACTTGTTGCATTAATTTATAATCAAATTTTGACTTTTATGCAACATGTTGCATAATCTCATCAGTCACACTTTACTTTTGCTTACAAACGGATTGCCATGTCACTTCCTCATGTTTTATTGACCAGCCTGCTTGAACGACCAAGCACAGGGTTCGAACTTGCCCGCCGCTTTGACCGTTCAATGGGCTTTTTCTGGAATGCCACACACCAGCAAATTTATCGTGAACTCAACAACATGCTCAAAAAAGGTTGGGTTTCAACATTAGAAAATGAAATGGAAAATAGTCGAAAAAAGACCTATCAAGTTGAACAACTGGGACGTATTGAGCTAGCTTCATGGATGACGCAACAAAGTGAACCTGCGCAGCTTCGTGATGACTTGATGGTTAGATTGCGTGCTGAAGCACAATTGAGCAATAATCAGATATTACCTGAACTGTTACGACACCTTGGTCTACATCAGGAAAAGCTGAAACTTTATCAAAGTATTTATGACAAAGATTTTAAAGATAGCAATCATCTAAATGACCGTGTGTTATACATCCATAAAATGATCTTAGAACTTGGAATTACAATGGAAAGTGAATGGATCAAATGGTTGGAACAAGTCATCCCTCAATTAAAACGCTTTGCCCAACATAGCGTATCCGGAGAATAGCCATGCCATATTACACCATGCCCGATCGGGAAAATTTATTTGTACGTCGTGTTGGTCGTGGTGAACCAGTTTTGGTTTTATCTGGTCTTGGTATGCAAAGTTGGCAATGGCTACCTTTTATCTATGCAAACCGTAAAGATTATGAGTTTATTATTCCAGATTGGCGTGGGTTTGGCGGTTCAAAAAATTGTGCAATACCTGAGCAAGATGCGATATCAAGCCATTGGCAAGACGTTGCTCATTTAATAGAACAATTAAAACTCGATAATTTTATCTTGATGGGTTATTCAATGGGCGCCACGACGGCCATGCACGGCATGAAACATGCTCATCTCGCACAGCAACTAAAAGCTTATTTACATATCGACCAAACACCCAAAATATCTGTAGATTCAACATGGGAATATGGTTTATTTGGTTCTCATCATACTCAGTTCAAACAATTACTAAATGATATCTATCAATTATTATCAAAGCACAAAAATGCCAAATATCTTTATGAATTATCACTTCCAGATCGACAGGAATTGGTTCGCCTTTGGGTAGATTTTATTGATTTACAAAGTAGCAATCCATTTAGTCCTTTAGTTTTTAAAACAGCGCTAAAACAACCGTTTCTACAAAAATATTTATTACCTATTCAACGTTTAGATTACTTGTTTTGGTATGTGGAAAATTATCTTTATCACAATGAAGATTATCGTGAAGCTATCCAGCAATTAGAGTGCCCAACCACTTTCTTTATTGGTCGTAATTCGACACTTTATCCTGAAACTGGGCAGACACTTATTGCACAGAGTGTCGAGCATGCAAAAGCAATATATTTTGAGCGCTCAGGCCATACACCTTTATTGACCGAGCCGAAAAAATTTGGCCATGAAATCACAACATTTTTATCAGAATTAAAACATGCTTCTTAAAAAATAAAGGGATCTGTTCACAGATCCCTTTTTAAATGTGTAAGTCATTAAGCTGAATGAGCTAACTCTTTTGCTTTTAATTGCTCTGAAACACTTAACAAAAGTCGCTCTGTTTTTTCCCATCCCAAGCAACCATCAGTTACTGACTGCCCATAAGTCATATCACAAGAAATCTTTTGGCTACCATCAACCAAATGACTTTCAATCATGACACCCTTTACTTGTGTTTTTAAACGTTCATCAACGATTTGCTGTAAAACTTCTGGCTGACGTAACGGATCTTTACTGCTATTACCATGACTACAGTCAATCACTAATGCAGGAAGATTTTGTTTGTGTTTTTCTCGTATCGCCTGAATTGAAGCTAAATCATAATTTGGCCCATGATTCGCTCCGCGCAAAATCAAGTGTGGTAAGGGATTACCAGCGCTCTGAATCACTGAAGGTAAACCTTGCTGATTCATTCCTAAAAATTGATGTTCATTTTGTGCTGACTGAATTGCATCTAAGGCAATCTGAATTGAGCCATCAGTACCATTCTTGAAACCAATACTGTATGGCATGTGGCTTGAGATTTCACGATGAATTTGAGACTCACTTGTACGAGCACCAATTGCACCCCAAGCCAATAAATCATCAAAATAGCCAGTTGCCATTGGACTTAGAATTTCACTCGCAATTGGCAAACCCTTTTCAATAATTTGTAAGTAAAGTTCGCGAGACTTTTCTAAGCCAAGTTGTAAATTTGATGAACCATCTAAATTTGGATCATACATGAAACCCTTCCAACCCACAGTTGTACGTGGTTTTTCAATGTATGCACGCATCACGATAAAAATCTGATCTTTTACTTTTTCTTGTAATTTTTGCAATCTTTCAGCGTATTCAAGTACTGCAACCGGATCATGAATAGAACAAGGCCCTGTAATTACCATTAACCGATGATCTTTGCCAATAAGAATATTTTGAATAGTTTGACGGTGTTCGGCAATTTGACGCACGAAAGAGTGTGCAAGCGGATATTTTGCTTTTAACTGGACAGGTAAACTAACTGGAGTTTCTTTTGTATTGCTTTGTGTCAATAAAGTATTTAGGGCATTCATTGGTTTTTCCTTGGGACTGCAATCTATTCAGTCCGATCATTTATTTGAGCGTTTTGGATCTATTCGTTGGTAAAGGCAAGCAAAAGTAAAACCAATAAAAGTTGCTAAAGTATGAATAAGTCATGTTGTTCATTTTAAGTTCCTCGATTCAAAAAAGATAAAGCATAAAAAAACCTGATCGGGGTTGCCGATCAGGTATTAACTGTGATGGGCAACTTTCTCATGCCCGAATACGCTCAGGCAACTATCTAAATTGCCAAAAATAATAATATGCGTTAGTGTTCACAGATAGATTTAACATCTTTATCTCAAATATAAAAATATGTTCCTTAAATCTAAAATACGCATTGTTGAGGGCTTTGACAAGTCTTTTTTTTGAAAAAACTTCTTATTTTCACGCTTAAGATTTGATTCACTCATTGTCTTAACGAATCAGCCCTTGAGGTTGCAAAATAATTAAGCCAGCTCCACAAAGCACTATTAGACCACCTAATATATCCCATATTGTTAATCCGACCTGATCAACAAAGCGCAGCCACATTAACGCAGTAAAAATATAAATACCGCCATATGCAGCATAAATGCGCCCTGAAGCCGCTGGATGTAAGGTCAATAGCCATACAAAGACACCCAAACTTAAAACTGTAGGTAACCACAGCCAAGCCGACTTGCCTTCTCTTAAAATCAGATAAGGGAAATAGCAACCCAGAATTTCAGCAATTGCTGTAATAATAAATAACCCGAATACACTCAGTATTCGGGTTATAGCAAGACTATCAATTAACATGAGTTATGCTGGTTCTGCCGTATGATGATCTTCAAACACTTCAAGTTTTAAACCAACAGCTTTGCCATCTTCATTTTTCACTGATACAGCCACATTACCACCATGATCTGCCAGTTCACCAAACAAAATCATTTCAGCTAATGGTTTCTTCAAGTGTTCTTGAATGAGGCGTTGCATTGGACGCGCACCCATCAAGCGGTCATAACCGTTTGTTGCCAACCAATCACGAGCACTTTGGTCGACATCAAGTACAACTTGTTTGTCATCTAGTTGAGCTTGTAATTCTGTTAAGAATTTATCAACCACAGACTCAATAACAGTTGTTGGTAATGACTTGAATTGAATAACACTATCTAGACGGTTACGGAACTCTGGTGAGAAAGCACGTTTCATTGCTTCTTGGTTATCAGAACTATGATCTTGTTCAGTAAAACCAATACTCGCGCGAGAAATACTCTCTGCTCCCACATTCGTAGTCAGGACAATAATAACGTTTCTAAAGTCTGACTTACGTCCGTTGTTATCCGTTAAAGCACCATGATCCATGATTTGCAGCAAGAGATTGAACACATCTGGATGTGCTTTCTCAATTTCATCTAGCAATAAAACACAGTGCGGATTCTTATGGATTGCATCAGTGAGCAAACCACCTTGGTCATAACCCACATAACCCGGAGGTGCACCAATCAAACGTGAAACCGCATGACGTTCCATATATTCAGACATATCGAAACGCACCAACTCCACACCTAACAACTTCGCCAACTGTTTAGTGACTTCAGTTTTACCCACACCTGTTGGGCCAGCAAAAACAAAACTACCTACTGGCTTATCTGGTGATTTCAATCCAGCACGAGATAACTTGATTGCCGAGCCTAACGCTGTAATCGCTTCATCCTGACCAAACACAACACGTTTTAAATCACGCTCAAGATTTTCAAGCACTGACTTATCATCTTTAGAAACAGTTTTTGGTGGAATACGAGCGATCTTAGAAACGATATCTTCGATATTCTCTACCGTAATCAAACTATCATCACTTTCAGCCTTCAAACGACGCTGAGCACCAGCTTCGTCAATCACATCAATTGCCTTATCTGGCAAGAAACGATCATTAATGAATTTAGCAGAAAGCTCTACAGCTGATACCAATGCTTTATCGTCATATTGTACGTGGTGAAAATCTTCAAATTTAGATTTTAAGCCACGTAAAATATCAATTGTTTCAGAAATACTTGGCTCATTGACATCAATTTTCTGGAAACGACGTGATAACGCATGGTCTTTTTCAAAAACCTGACGATATTCTTGGAACGTCGTTGAACCGATACAACGCAAAGTACCATTTGCCAAAGCTGGCTTGATGAGATTCGAAGCATCCATTGTGCTGCCCATACTTGAGCCTGCGCCAATGATCATGTGAATTTCATCAATGAATAAAATCGCATTTGGATTTTTCTTCAAAGCATTAAGCAATTGTTTTAAACGTTTTTCAAAGTCACCGCGATATTTGGTCCCAGCAACTAATGCACCAATATCTAAACTATAAACTTCTGCCTGACTCAAAGGTTTAGGCGCCTTACCATTCACAATTAACCATGCCAAACCTTCAGCAATCGAGGTTTTACCAACGCCCGGATCACCTACGAGTAATGGATTATTTTTGCGACGGCGGCACAGAATCTGTGCTGTACGCTCAATTTCTTTTTCACGACCAATCAGTGGATCAGTTTTGCCTTTTTGCGCTTCAACATTTAAGTTCAGCGTATAAAGCTCTAATGGCCCTGCATTGCCCGTACTCGTTTCACCCTCAATATCTTCAACTTCTTCTTCAACTTGCACTTCATCTTTACGTGTCCCATGAGACAAGTATTGAGTCAATGTCAATCGATTGATTTGATGACGTTTAAGCAAATACACAGCAAAAGAATCACGCTCTGAATACATTGCGACCAAAACATCCGCACCTTCAACAGTACGATCGCCGCCACTTGATTGCACATGGAAAATAGCACGTTGCAAAATGCGGTCGAAACTTTCTGTTGGATGAGGCGCCTGCTCGCTATTTTCGCCAAGCTTAGGAGTATGTTGTTCTACATATTCTTCTAATTCTTTACGTAAAGAAACTATATCAGCCCCACATGCTTTTAATGCATTCACGGCCGAATCGTTGTCGAGTAGTGCTAATAATAAGTGTTCAACTGTAAGAAACTCATGTCTCTTTTGACGAGCCATGCTAACAGCCAAACGTAATGATACTTCTAATTGACGACTGAGCATGTAACCCCCTTATGCTTTAGGCTCAATCTGGCAAAGTAATGGATGACCTTGCGATCGAGCGTAATTATTAACAAGGTTTGCTTTGGTTTCCGCGATGTCTCTTGGATATACCCCAGCAATACCTTTACCTTCATAGTGTACTGTTAGCATTACTTGAGTTGCTTGGTCAAGATTCATTGCAAAGTATTGTTGTAAAATTTCAATTACAAAGTCCATTGGCGTGTAATCGTCATTCATTAAGACGACTGCATATAACGGCGGACGCTTGAGTTCAGGAGGTGCTGTTTGTACAACAACCTCTCCGTCATGATCTTCGTTTTGCGAATCACTTAAGCGTGGATGGAAGTGCCAATCGACATAACCAGACTGCTGAAAAGAAGCCTTGATATCTTTTAAGTTTGTTTGACGCTTATTTGTTCGCATAGGATGTTACTATTGTGAATTTGCTTCAGCTTGAGGAATTTCTGCCACAAAAGCAGAAGATGTTTCGACAGGTTTACCGCGCTGCCAACTAAAACGTTTAATAACTGGTGTATCAGAACCGCCTGTTAAACGTACCTCAATAAATTGAGGTGTAAAACCTTTAGGCATCGTCCAACGACCTGTTAAACGCTCAAAATCAGTAAAGTTAAAGTTTTTAGCCTCAAGGGGTACAACCAAAACTTCTGTATCTTTAATGAGTCTTATCTCAATCGATCCTGAAGCACGGCGCTTGCTTGGGCTCACCTGTACTAAATCCAACTGATATTCATAAGCATTTTCAGGCAGAGGTTTAATCGCCAAATTTTGAATCGTTAAGCTTAAGCCACCGCGCTGCCTCAAGATATCACGGTAGATATTACTCATACCTTCTTGCTGCGTTTTATCAGCATTCGCCTGGTTAAGAGCTTCAAACAGATCATTTGCATTTGTTACAGCAACATCACGCTCTTGTACTGCAGCGTTCAGGCTTTTATTAACTGCATCTAAAGCTGTTTTTTGCTTTTGCACCACTTCAACCAATTGCTCTGCATCTGCATCGTAACCTACAACAGTTAGACCTTGACGGTGCCCAATTGTATAGCCGAGCGCAAGACAACCACTCATTAAAATAGCCGCACCAATAAACAAAGGTTTATTGGTATTTAAAAAATTTTTCTTTTGCAACGAACTTTCTGCCGAAGTCGTCTGTCCAGAGTTTTGCATCGTCATCTCAGTGTTTAAGATCAGAGTCAAGACACACATTTAAATCGAAATTTAAATGTGTGTGAAGCAAAAAAGAGTTTTTTATGGTAATAAACCAATCCCTTGTAAGCCTTCATCTTCATCAAAGCCGAACATAAGGTTCATATTTTGTACAGCTTGACCAGATGCACCCTTCACAAGGTTATCTTGTACCGCAAGAATAATAAGCTTATTCGGCTGCGGCTTATATAAAGCAATACGAAGCTCATTCGCACCGCGCACACTACGTGTTTCAGGCGAACTATTAGCAGGCATCACATCAACAAATTTTTCATTTGCATAAAAGTGCTCATACAATGCCTGAATATCCGTTTGTTTTCCAGCTTCTGTCAAATCAACATAAATTGTGCTGAGCATACCGCGAATCATTGGAACTAAATGAGGAACAAACAAGAGCCCTTCAAAACCACCTTTTTGCCCCGCAATATTTTCTAATGCTTCAACAATTTCTGGGTGGTGACGGTGACCCGCAACCCCATAGGCCTTGAAGTTATCAGCATTTTCACTATAGATCATGCCTAAGCTTGCTTTACGGCCTGCTCCTGAAACGCCTGACTTCGCATCAATAATAATATTTTTTGTTTCAATCAATGCTTGCGCTGATTTCAAAAGTGGAGCCAAACCCAATTGAACGGTAGTCGGATAGCAACCAGGGTTACCAATCACTTGCGCCTGTTTAATTTTTTCGCGGTTTAGTTCAGCTAAACCATATACTGAGTTTTCCAGAACGTCTGGGCAAGCATGTTCCATGCCATACCATTTCTCAAACTGCTCAAGATTTTGTAAACGAAAATCAGCAGCCAAATCAATAACTTTAGTGTCAGCCGCAATCAATTCTTTTGCATGTTGCATAGCAACACCGTGAGGAGTTGCAAAAAACACAACATCACACTTTTTTAAATCATCAATATTTAAATCAGAAAATTGAAGATCAGTATGTCCACGTAAATTAGGGAACATATCTGCAACTGGTTTGCCCGCTTCTGTACGTGAAGTAAGAACTCGAACCTGCGCTTTAGGATGTCGTAATAAAATACGTAATAGTTCAACGCCTGTATAACCCGTTCCACCAACAATTCCGACAGAAATCACGTGCATTACCTCAATTTTTGAATCTATACTTGTGCCGTAGTATGACAGGATGTCCAAGCTTACAAAACCATTTCATGCTTGGTAATTTTAATTTTTTTAATTTTAGCGACAATTAGATAGAACTTATTGAACTGTCATAACTAAACAAATATCAGCAAATAAATACGAGATTTAATTTCGGAGAGCTAGGATGCTTCATCAATCAAAAGAAACAAAATTACACACTTACCTTGGCTTGAGCACATTAATTTTAAGTGCCCTACTTGTAGGTTGCGGAGGTGGAGGCAGTAGTAGTGGCAACTCACCAAGCACTCCAACACCTGTTGATCCTACTCCAGAGGCAACGACTGATGTTACTCTTAAATCTCCTGTAGAGATGCGTAATATCCAACTAAAAGTATATGACAACACCACGAACTCTGTTTTATTAGATACTTCAATTGCAAGTTTAAACAGCTTTAATGTCAAAATTCCTACCGCTAAATTGAATCGTTTATATCGTGTAGAAATTACGACTCAAAATTCATCTCAAGTATTTGATCCAATTACTTCAACATACCAAAATTTCTCTGGTATTTATCATGCGTTTATTACACCAAACAGTGTAAGTGGCAGAACCCTATCCATAAGTCCAAGCAGTGAAGCAATTTACCAACGTGCTGTTATACGCTCAGGCCAACTTCCTCAAGAGACGATTGACCCAACACGCATTGAGCAATTGCATGTGGATTTAGCTTCTCAAGACGTTTATAGATCTCTTCTTAATGCGTTCAAAGATGCCGACATTCCAAGTTTAAGTCCAGCCAACCCCCTTACGGTTTTAACTTTATTGCAGTACTCAACTAAAAAACCTAGCACATATGTAGATAGTTATCTTAGCTTTGGCTATTTACAACATTGGTCAACTTTTCATAGCGGAGTAACTACATACCAAGAGCTCATTAAAAGTTTGGCAACCGATTTAAAAGATGGCTTTTTAGATGGGAAAAAACTTCATGGGGATCAAACGACTTTTGCCCCTATTTTCACATCTGCTCCAGATAATATTGATCCAGTTAAAAATACATTGCTAGATATCGCAGCTAATCAAAAAGCTACGCGCGATAATTTTGCAACCAATTTAAAAGCCGCGACTTTAAAATTGGCAGATACCCAAAACCAATCCAGTTTAGATCAAACAGGCTATGATCTACTGCAAAAGAAACTATATTCAGGGGTCATACCTGCCGGAAATACAACTGACTTTTTCCGTATAGATGGGGCTGGTGATTATCGCCGTGCTGTAGGTTTTAGCGGTATTACAGCGACCTGTAACGGTTCTATATATCCTTGTAAACAAGGTTTGACCAGCATTAATCTGTCCGACCCCAAACTACCAGCTACAGACTATTTAGTAGGTCACTATGAAGACACTGCAACAGGTTGCCAACTTAATTTCCGTGCGAATGGTCAAATCGAACTTATTAAAGGATCACAGACTTATCGCTCTGCTTTAAGTGCGGATAGTACAGATAATTTATTGCAAACAGATGCTGCAAGCTCAAGTTATTTACTCAACTCGAGTTCAGCCGAACCAAATAACTCAACGCAGCAATACAACTTTATACAATTATCGATTAAAACAAATAAAATCGTGAGTGCCAAAGCAGGTCTAGATAGCCGAAAAGCACCAGATAACTTACAAACACCACAATTAGAATGTAGTTTTAGTTAATTTGAGACATACCACCATGCAGGCAATGGATTTGATTTAAGTTGTCTGCGATGTCTTTGAAAATATGGATCGTATTTTTCAACTTCTGCCCAAAATGCAGGGCTATGATCAAAATGTTTAGTATGCGCTAACTCATGAATAGCGACATAGCGAGCAATCTCATGTGGCATGAGCACCAAACCTGCATGCAGCATAATATTATGCTGACTACTACAGCTTCCCCAACGAGTTTTGGGACGGCGGATTGAACATTCGCTGTAATTTAGACGAGTTTGCTCACTTAAATCGTTTAAAAGCTTTGGTAATTCTTGTTTTGCAAAAGCAATAACTGCACTTTGCAACGCAAAATATGGCTGCGTATCTTTAATAAATAGACAGTTATTTTCCCAATCAAATTGGAAAACACGATGTTGCTTTTGAACAATAACTTGAAATGGTTGCTCTTTATTAAAAAAATAAATTTCTGAAGGAATCTCAAGCGAATTAGATTGAACGTGTTGTTGCTTATTCCACGTTTCGATCAACCATTGCTCAGATTGTGCTAAAAAAAGTTGAATTTGATTCTTACTACAAAACAAAGGAACTGTCAGGCGTATTGAAGCTGGCTCAACACGTAAGCGCAATTTTCTTGCTCTTACGTGTCGAACGATTTTAATCTCTGGCATTTTTGCAGACATTACTGTGCTGTACGCTCTTCAATACCATTATTTGTTGCAACAATTGCAATCGTTGCTGGGTTTAAAGCGAAAATACCATTAGTCACAACACCTGGAATGTTATTAATGGTTTTTTCTACATCAATCGCATTTAAAATATTAAGATTAAATACATCCAAAATCACATTACCGTTATCTGTTACGACGCCTTCGCGATAAACCGGATCACCACCTAAAGCCACTAGTTTACGAGCAACTGCCGAACGAGCCATTGGAATAACTTCTACTGGGAGTGGAAAATCACGACCAAGTTGATCAACCCACTTTGAATCATCAACAATACATACAAACTTTTTAGCAATTGAAGCAACAATTTTTTCACGTGTTAATGCAGCACCACCGCCTTTAATCATATGCATATGACGGTCAATCTCATCTGCACCATCAACATAGGCATCTAAACCACCTACATGGTTCATATCTACAACTTCAATGCCTATTTTTTTAAGGCGATCGGCAGTTGCTTGAGAACTTGCCACAGCAGCTTCTAATTGTAATTCAGGCAATAAATCAATTAGAAAGTTTACTGTACTTCCAGTCCCAACCCCCAAAATGCCACCTTTGGGTAAGTGTTTTAAAGCAGCTTTCGCAGCAGCTTGTTTCTTTTCATCTTGGGTTGCGTATAGACTCATGACATCACTCAACTATTTTTTGACATTTATGCACCAATAATCGGCGCAAATGCACAGGGGTTTGCTACAATAACTTCCTATTTTAAACTGTTATAGGGAAGATGAACATGCTGTCTCGTGTGGTACGACAAATTTTACAAGCAACGGTTTATGATGTTGCAATTGAAACACCTCTCGAAGCAGCTCCACGAATTAGTCAAAAATTAAATAATATTATTCGTTTTAAACGTGAAGATTTACAGCCTGTTTTTTCTTTTAAATTACGCGGTGCCTATAACCGTATTAGCCAATTACCTAAAGAACAACTCGAACGTGGGGTAATTTGTGCATCTGCTGGTAACCATGCTCAAGGCGTAGCATTATCAGGTCAACGTTTAGGAATTCCAGCGATTATTGTTATGCCAAGCACAACTCCGGACATTAAAGTTCAAGCAGTTAAACGCTTGGGTGGTCAAGTTGTGTTACATGGCGATAGTTTTGATATAGCAAATAAATATGCTCAACAACGTGCCGAAGTTGAAGGCCTTGTATTTATTCCACCTTATGACGACGAACTTGTCATTGCTGGTCAAGGTACTATTGCAAATGAAATATTACGTCAATGGCGTGATGTAGAATATGTGTTTGTTGCTGTAGGTGGTGGTGGCCTTATTTCAGGCGTAGCAGCTTACCTTGGTGAAGTTGCACCTCACGTGAAAATTATTGGCGTTGAATATGAAGAATCTGCGTGCTTAAAAGCAGCCTTAGAAGCAAATGAACGCGTAATCTTGCCACATGTAGGCTTGTTTGCAGATGGTACTGCTGTTGCACAAATTGGCGCTTTACCATTTGATATTATTCGTCTGCGTAAGTCTGATAATTCTGGTCCAATTGTTGACCCTGATATTGTGACTGTAAACACAGATGAAATTTGCGCGGCAATTAAAGATACATTTGATGAAAACCGCAGTATTGTTGAACCATCTGGTGCAATGGCCCTTGCTGGCATCAAGAAATATATTACCGAACATAAAATCAGCAATAAAAATATTGTGTCGATTGTATGTGGCGCCAACATGAACTTTGACCGTCTACGTTATATTGCTGAACGTACCGAGTTAGGTGAACAGCGTGAAGCCATTTATGCGGTGACACTACCAGAAGAAAAAGGTGCATTCTTAGGCTTCTGTCGCGCTTTACAAGGTCGTAATATTACCGAGTTTAACTACCGAGCAAACAACACAGAAGAAGCGCAAGTCTTTGTTGGTATTAGCTTAAAAGGTGGTGACGCTGAGCGCCATGAGATTTTAGAACAATTGAAGCAACAAAATTATGTGGTAGATGATCTATCTGATGATGAAGTTGCCAAGTTACACATTCGTTATTTGATTGGCGGTCATGCAAATCTGGATGATGAAAGATTGTTTCGCGTTGAGTTCCCTGAACGTCCAGGCGCCCTCTTAACCTTCTTAACTCGTTTAGGCCCAACCCATAATATTACGCTATTCCATTATCGTAACCACGGTGCAGCAGAAGGACGTGTATTAGTCGGTTTACAAGCAACCGATGCGAAACAAAATCCTGATGGGTTAATTGAAACTCTTGAGCAGATTAGCTATCCGTATGCAGAAATTACGAATAATGTTGGCTACAAACGTTTCTTGAAATAATCTTTGATTTTGATAAATAAGCCGACAAATTTGTCGGCTTATTCTTATAATTATTTTAATATTCCCATCATATTTACATTGCCTCTCTTTATCTCAAAGAAAATATCCTTAAAAATAAACGTCTAATCAGGAAACAAGGACCAACATGGCACAGTTTGCAGTCATTGGCTTAGGGAGTTTCGGAGCAACTGTTGCTCAAGAGCTCACAAAATTAAATCATGATGTTATTGGCATTGATACGGTAAAAAAGAATGTTGAAAATCTTGCCAACGTTTTAACTCATGCCGTCATTGCCGATGCGACCGACGAACATGTACTTGATGAACTTAATATTCAAAATTGTGATGCAGTTGTGGTCGCAATTGGTGAAGATATTGAAGCAAGTATCTTATGTGTCCTGAATTTAAAAAATTTAGGGATGGACAAGATTTGGGTAAAAGCAAAAACCAAAGCACATCACACCATTTTGTCGCATCTCAATATCAATAAAATTATTCATCCTGAAGAGGATATGGGGGTACGCGTTGCTCAAGCCCTGAACTATCCAATGGTGAGTCGTTATATGTCCTTAGACGATGATCACTACATTATTAAAATTGAAATTCCTGAAAAACTTAATGGCATTAACTTATATGGCATTATGCAGCAAGCACCACAGGTCAAAACATTGCTCGTAAAAAGACAGCAGCAAATTTTATTTGAGACCGAAGAAAATTTCACCTTGCAAACACATGACATTCTTATTTTAGAAGGTCATTTACCGCAGTTAAAGAAACTTTCTCATTGCTTCACATAAGAGGCGAAATCTAGAATATGTCTATATATCCCAAGCCCAATAAAACATTAAATTTAAGCCCGCCTTCACTCTTGGCACTGGGTTTTTTGGGCTTTATTATTTTTGGCACTTTATTATTAAAACTGCCATTTGCCAATACAGGTCATGTGAGCTGGATGGATGCGCTATTTACCGCAACCTCGGCAGTCACAATCACCGGCCTATCTGTTTTAAATATTCATGAGTCTTTTACCCTGTTCGGGCAAACTATCATTTTGTTGCTCATTCAATCTGGTGGTTTAGGTTTCATGACTTTTGCCATATTGGCGGCACTAAGTTTGTCACCTAAAGTTGGCCTTAAGCAGCAAATGATGGCACAAGATAGTCTCGGACAAACAAGCCTGTCAAAGGTTACTTTTGTAGCTAAAGGGGTTGTGACTTATACTCTTATTTTTGAGCTCATCGGCACAATTATTCTCACCACTGCTTTTACACCGAGTTACGGTTTTGCACGTGGACTATATTATGCAGTTTTTTATAGTATTTCTTCATTTAACAATGCTGGTTTTTCATTATTTTCCAATAGCTTAATAAATTTCCAAAGTAACTACCTGATTTGTATAACCATTAGCATACTTTATACCTTAGGCGGGCTGGGCTTTTTGGTTCTCATGGACATTAAGCAAAATAAAAAATGGAAAAAACTCACGCCGAATAGCAAGCTAATTCTTACCACTATTACAGTGATTAATATTATTGCCTTTATTTTAATTTGGGCTTTAGAAGCTCAAAACCCTCATACCCTAGGAATGCTCAGTATCGGTGATCAAGCATTAAATGCTTGGTTTCAAGCCACTGTTCCACGCTCGTCAGGATTTAATACCATTGATACAGGAGCAATGACCAACAGTAGCTCCTTACTCATGATGTTACTTATGTTTATTGGTGGTGGCTCGCTTAGTACCGCAGGTGGAATCAAAGTTGGAACCTTTGTGATTTTAGTGCTCAGTGTTATTTCATTTTTACGGCGCACAGATGAAATTCGAATATTTAATCATTCAGTCGCGCACGAAACCACTTATAAAGCTTTAGCAGTCACTGCAATTACGAGCATACTCATTTTCATGGGATTCTTTATTATTTTGCTTTTAGAACCTAAAGCAGACTTTATGAACTTGCTGTTTGAGGTTGTTTCAGCAGCTTGTACTGTGGGGCTTTCTCGTGGAATCACGCCTGAGCTACATAATAGTAGTTTGTTCATTTTAAGTTTGTTGATGTTTGCTGGGCGACTCGGCCCATTAACACTGGCTTATTTAATTGCCACTCCGAAAAAAAGTCGACTCAAGCACCCTCAAGCCAATATTCAAATTGGATAATAAAAATGCCGCTATAAAAGCGGCATTTTTACAAGTAAAGACTTAGTACCAATTCATGAGTGAAACACCCAAGCCCGCGTAAGTTGCTCGATGGTTATAGTCAATTAAACTTTCACCGTAACCATTAAACAGCTGGAAGTGTCCACGCAGTTTGCCACTGATTGGAAAAGCCCAATCAAATTGAACAGCACCATGAGAGTCATCACCACCTTTCAAAGAGTGACGCAGCATTAAAGAGAAGTCATTTTCCTTCCACTTATAAAATGCTGTTAAATCACCACGACCGATGTAATTTTCCATATCCGGGTTATTATCGTCTTTGCTGTCTTCTTCAATGCGCACCCATGGACGAAGCATTAAAGCAAAGTTACCGCGCTCTAATCCCACATTAAAGATTACGCGATTCCAGCTACGAGATAATGGATCTGAACGACCATTTGATTGGTGATTTAAAGTGACTCCAAGCAAACGACCATCTAGACCAAGCAGTTCATAGTTGGTTCTAAACATCAAACTTGCTTCAGGCTCATAATTCGTTTCACGGAAAGGACGAGATTCTTCAGCATTAAATGTCTGCCAACGTGAAGATTGTGTATAACCTAACCACAAATCACCATTGTTGCCAAAAATATTTTCCCAAGCTTTGGTCTTTAAAGAAATCTGAAATTTACTTTCTGTCGATTTCAGATTTTGATCTTCTGTCACCGTATTGTTTGGGTTCGGGCTATGTGGCAACTCATTTTTATCACTGGTCCAGAATACAGGTAGCAAATAGACTGGTTGATAAGCACGAATATTCCAAACCCCCAGTTTACTTTTTTCAGACAACTCCCAACGTTGATCTAGTAAAGAAGTAGTAGGTTCAAGTTTTGGTGCTTTACCAATTATTTTGATATTACTCACTGTATCTACCACCTTCTCTTTAAAGGTTTCAGGTGGAACAGCAGGTGCATCAATTTTTTTAACAGGCTCTGGTACAGCCGCAGCTTGAATAACTGGTAAAGCTGCTGGTTTAAATACAGAGTCATAACAAGCCAGACGATCGGCATTCGAAGCAAGAGCAACACATGCATCTACTGTCGCAGGGGTTACAGGTGCCAAGGTGTCAGCATATGTCACAGACGCACATAAACAGCTAAGCACGATTCCCATGCTTAGCTGTAAAGGTGTGCGTTCAAATTGTCTGAACGCCATGTTCATCTCCAATTTTTATTTTAATTAACTTGTTGAATGGTAAAACCTAATTGCTGCAATTCATCGCGTTTTGCAAATGGCGCAACTACAGCTTTTACAGGAGTTTGCTCAACCAAATATTGACGAGCAACACGTTGTAAATCCTCTAATGTTACATGCAGCAAGCGTTCACGTAAGGTACGGCGGAAAGTTGGTGTTCTTGCATGCAACAATGCATAACATGCTGTAATCGCCTCACCCGCTGGTGAACCTGGTTTATCCATACTTGCAACGAGTCCAAGAATCGCTTCTTCAAGCTGATGAGGCTGTTGTTCCGCATTTAATAACCATTGCACACTTGCTTCAAAGTCTTTAAATGTTTCTGCTAAACGTGGGTCACGGTAACTATAGAAACGGAATGAACATGCATTCCCATCATAACTTGCTCCGCCACCATAAGCACCGCCTTTTTCACGAATGGCACTGTGTAAGAACCCATTACGCAAATAAGCCGCTAATACCATTAAGGGAGCCGCATCTGGATGTGATACATCGACAGCCTGATAAGCAGAAGCACAGAACTGAACATTTGCCTGAATTAACCATGCTTCATGATTATTATCATTTACTTGTTCTACGTGGGTTAACTCTGTTGCAGTTGCATCAACGTTTAATTTATCCCAAACATTTTGGATTTCTTCAACCAAACGCTCCGACTGATGTTCTTCACATACAAGCAAGAACTGTTTAGGCGCTTGCAATAATTTACGATGAATACGCTTTAATTCTGAAATTAACTCATCATAAGCTGCATCATCTTGGGTAATTTTAGTAACAAGCTCACCCAACCAGTTTAATGCACCTAAACCAGTGTTTTGATAATCACGTTGAGCCAAGGCACTCATATTACGTGATGCAATTTGCATTGCATAACTATGACCTGCGCCAGACAAACGAGACTGCCAACGTGTTTTACGCTGTTGCAATAACTCAATAATGCGCTCTTTCTCGTCAAAACGAAGCTGTTCAAATGCTAATTTTAATAAATGAATTGCATCATTTTTTTGGGTCAACGATTTAGTCGTTAACGTTAACCAAGCACTAATTTTATCTTTATCGTCAACTTTACTACGTAAAGAAGCGCCCATTCCCAAACCACCACTTACAGCTGTTTGTAAGTTTTGCAGCTCAAGATAATCATATTCACCTGCGCCCACTTCGCCCATCAAGATAGAAAGCAAATTGAAGTAAGGTGACATTACAATATCTTCAGGAATTTGAATGAGGACTTGTTGATAGTAAATGCCATTCGTACCAGCATGATACAAATTCAACGGCGTATCCATGCGATTGCAAAGAATCTCGCGTAATTGACCCTGCACAATATGCAAGTCAGCAGGTACATCTTCCAAGCCTACTTTTGGTAATAGTTCAAGGTTATCTGGAGTATCCTGACGCTCCTCTAAAGCCTTGGTATTAGCAATAATTTCAGCCTTATCAGCATCTGTTAGTTTTTCACCAATAGCAGCTAAACGTGCTTTTTCTGCCTCTTGCTCTTTTACAGATTTTGTTGGGTCTGGAACTAGAGTCATCTGTACGCGATGTGGGTTGTCTAGCAAATGCGTTTGAATTAGATTTGATAACCACATAGGGTCTTTCAATTCTTCTTTAACTTGCGCAATTGCGCTGTCAACGTCCCAAATTTGAATTGGGTCATTGTGGTGAATCGCACCACTTAAGCCATTTAAAATTAGACTTAAACCATATGGCGTACCATCCCCATTGATTTCACGTTGATGTAATTCAATTTGATGTAAAATTGCATCGACTAAATCGCTATCAATTGGTTTTGCAGCGACATCACTTAAAATATTTAAAACGCCATCTTTAAAGGTTTCAGCATGTTCAGGATTTGAACCTTGAACACCACAATAGAAAGTCATTTCAAAGTTACTGTCGTCTACACCCATTAATGGACCGGTTGATTGAGCATATCCACACGTTTCTAGGTAATGGCGCAGTGGTGAAGCTGAATTTTCTAATAAAATCCCTTCAACTAAACGCATTCCCAAACGCAATTTAACATCGTTTGCTTCAGGTAATAACCAAGATAAAATATGATAAGTTTTATCTTTTAAATCATCACTATCAACGCCATAATTTTCTGTTACTTCAATTGGCGCAGCTAAACGTTTTTCAGGCTTAGAATATAAAGTTGTACCCGCAGAAAACTTATTTAGAGCTAGTTTTTCAAATTGCTCTTGTAACTCGTAAGCTGTTTGATTCCCGAAAGTCATAAACACCGCATTACTTGGATGGTAATGAGTTTTATAAAACTCGACTAACTGCTCATACGTTAAATCAGGAATATCTTTCGGATCGCCACCTGAATTGTAATGGTAGGTCGTTTCAGGAAATAAATGATGAGCCAACTGGTGATAAAGTTGGTCAGACGGCGCACTCATGGCACCCTTCATTTCATTAAAGACCACACCTTTATAAACAGGTTGTCCATTTTCAAGTTCAATACGAATACCTTCTTGAGCAAAATCAAGTGGATTCAAATTAGCGGCAAACGCCGCATCAAGATAAACAGAAAGTAAGTTTTGGAAATCTTTTTTGTTTTGAGTAGCAAATGGATACGCAGTCCAATCTGCTGCTGTAAATGCGTTCATGAACGTATTTAAAGAACGGCGAATCATTAAAAAGAACGGGTCACGTACCGGAAACTTTTCAGATCCACACAAAGCGGTATGTTCTAAAATATGTGCCGTGCCTTTAGAGTCCATAGGTTGTGTTCTAAAAGCAACAAGAAATACATTTTCATCATAGTCAGTTGCCAAGTGATAATGCACAGCACCTGTAACTTTATGCTTATATTCAGACACTAAAATATCTAATGCTTCTACATGGTGCTGACGTAGCAACTGAAACGCAGGGTGAACAGTTTGAGAAATGGTTTCAGTGACATCTACAGTCATGTGATCTCCTAACATATCGGATAAGTGAATAAGTCTCATTATAGCCTGAGTCAGCTTGAGATTGGCGAACAAAAGCCAAGTAAAATACTATGTTTTTGTTGAGTATTAGTTTTCATTGGCACGGCTTTGATATCAAGCACATAGCCATGAATGTTTTATCCTAACAGAACAAAAGCTTTTAATTCTATTTATATATTACCCAATAAATAAAAAAGCCCATCAAATCGATGAGCTTTTAGAAAAACTTTTACTTAAAAACGATAACGAAGCGCAATTTGAGCATTTAATGGATCACCCATCATGTTTGAATCATTTGCGTTACTATGACCTGAAACAAAGTAATCGCGATCAAATAGATTATTTAAGTTCAGGTTCACATCATAATGTTCACTTTGATAGCCTACTGCTGCATTTACAACAGCATACCCAGGCAAAACGTTTTTGTTATCTGGAGCACTAAAACGTGATGATTCGCCACGTCCACCAACAGCCGCATACCAGTGATCATTAAGTTGATATTTCAACCACAAGTTTGCAGTGTTATTTGGGGTAAGCGCAGAATGATTGCCTGTAAATCCAATAGTAGACTCTTCAATCTTACCATCCATATAAGAATAACCTGCCAATACTGACAATTGATCAGTCAATTGACCTGTTAATGAAAGCTCAACACCCTTGGTTTTTTGCTCACCTGCTAACAATGCTTGATTTGGGTTTGCTGGATCTTGGTTTTGAATATTCGTTTGGCTCATCTCAAATAAAGCCATTGTCACATTCAATTGATCATTTACATCCCACTTTGCACCAACTTCAACATTTTCAGTTTTTGTTGGGCTTAAATCATCACTATTTTTATATAAAACAAATGAATCAGCTAAAGGCTGGAAAGATCGGTTATAAGAAGTATAGAAGGAAATATTACTTAAAGGCTGATAAACCACCCCGATTCGTGGAGAATAAGTGTTATCAGTTCTATTTAATATTTGAGATTTCACTTTATTATTACGATCTTGCGATAAGTTATCGTAACGTAAACCAACTAAAACTTTCAGCTGATCTGTAACTGTCATTAAATCTTGTAAATAGATGCCATAGTTTTCAAATGTATTACTATTATTAGTTTCCGCAGCTACACTTGTATCTAGTGGAGCCCAATTTTCAAGCTCTGGGTTAAATATATTTGTAATTTGACGAGCTTTGCTCCACACGAGTTCATCTTTGTGCTGCTTACTGTACTCTGCACCAATCAAAGTGTTGTGCTTTAAAAATCCTGTATTAAATAAACTACTTAATTCTTGCTGAACATAGACGCCATCTTCATTACGGAGACGTTTATTTTGAGTCAATTGAATTTGATCAGCTGGCAATTTTTGATGTGAATCAACACTGTATTGACGGTCTAATGAATAGTTATAGTGACGAACTGCACCATGATATTTTAAATTATCATTAAACTCATGGTCTAAGCTTATGG
This sequence comes from Acinetobacter sp. AOR14_HL, assembly GCF_027855175.1. Taxonomy (NCBI): domain Bacteria; kingdom Pseudomonadati; phylum Pseudomonadota; class Gammaproteobacteria; order Moraxellales; family Moraxellaceae; genus Acinetobacter; species Acinetobacter sp. AOR14_HL. The sequence goes on from NZ_JAKTII010000002.1 coordinate 37,659, forward strand.
TTTGGCTTGAGATTTCAGTATCAACATCACCAACTTCTTTACCGTTTAATGCACCATAAAAAGTTTTAGGATTTGTTTTAACAGGTTTACCTGTAATTGGATCTGTCGGAAAACCCTGATCTGCTAAACGATTATCATGCAAATAATCAGCCTGAATTAAAAGTTTTGTCTTATCTGTAATATCCCACTGTAAAGACGGAGCAACCGCTTGGCGTTTTAAAAAGGCCTGATCACGATAGCCATCTGAATCTTCAACTGCGCCAGTTAAACGAATCTTAACATTCTCTGCTACTTTTTCATTCACATCGACTTCTGCACGGCGTTGACCTGTTGTGCCACCAATAAGACTGACTTCACGCAAAGATTCATCCATTGGTTTTTTATTAATTTTATTGACTAACCCACCAGCAGAACCACGTCCATATAATACAGAAGCTGGCCCTTTTAATACTTCAATACGCTCAACATTCGACATATCTCGAAAATACAAGGCATCATCACGAATACCATCTACATAGTTATCTGTAATTGCAGAAAAACCACGAATCATGACCTGATCACGTTGCCCATCCCCCACACTAAAGCTCAAACCAGCAACGTTTTGCAAGGCACCTTGCATAGAGGTCACAGTCTGCTCTCTTAAAACTTGTTTAGGCACCACATTTACGATTTGAGGAACATCTTTTAATTGCATAAGTCCTTTAGTTGCGCTCGATGCTTGTCCCACTTCTTGTTTTAAGCTTTTTTCCTTTTCAGCTTTTACTGAAATTGTTGGAAGGTTCGTTACAGCCTGTTGCTCTGCCTCTACGGCATATACATGGCTTGTCATAACCCCAACTGATGAAATAAATAAAATAGAACGCTTCATGTAAGTTCGCTACGAAAAATTTCATGCGAAGTTTCAAGGAAATACAGTATATTTGTAAATATTAGCAAGAATCATTATTAATTGATAATATTTATTAAAAATATGAATTCAATGGCCTTGTTAAATCAGACCTGAGTTAAAAAATCATCTTATTCTTTTAGAAAAATTACTATTCGGCATATTTGTCTCGGAATACCCTATTTCTTAATAAAATAATGGCTGCATCGAATACCCCCGCCAACTCACTGATGGCGATAATGAGAGTGCACATAAAACGTCACTTTCTGAATTAACTGAATTTTATTCAACAAACTACAGCAAATCCAAGCAATGGTGTAAACTTAGCTACCTGATTTTTTTATTTGTGACAACACATATGGCAACTGTAGATCTTTTTGCAATTGGTAATGCATTAATCGACCAAGAATTTAAAGTGTCTGATGATTTTCTTAATCAACAAGGCCTGCAAAAAGGCACAATGCAGTTGTCCGATGGTGACACTCAGTCTGCTCTATATGCAGAGTTAAAACAGCATCAAGACTACAAAGGTCAAGCAAGTGGCGGTTCTGCAGCAAATACGACTGTAGCTTTTAGTGCATTAGGTGGAAGCGCTTTTTATGGTTGCCGTGTTGGTCATGACGATTTAGGTGCGATCTACCTACAAGGTCTAAATGAAGCTGGCATCCAAACCACACCAAAATCGATCAGTGAAGGCGTAACTGGCACATGTATGGTGTTAATTAGCCCTGACTCTGAACGCACTATGCACACCTACTTGGGTATTACTGCTGAACTTTCTCAAGATCAAATCGACTTTGAACCATTAAAAACAGCAAAGTGGCTTTATATTGAAGGTTATCTTTCTACAAGTGAAACGGCTCGTAAAGCTGTAAAACAAGCAAGAGAAATTGCAAAAGCAAATGGCGTTAAAATTGCCCTCTCTCTTTCAGATCCTGCCATGGTGCAATACGCTCGTGAAGGCTTGGAAGAACTTATGGATGATGGCGTAGACTTACTATTTTGTAATGAGCAAGAAGCCTTAATGTATACCAATACAACTTCTGTAGAAGATGCTCTTACTCAATTACGTTTTAAAAATCATACCGTAGTCATTACACAAAGTGCCAAAGGTGCTTTAGTTTCTAACCCAACTCAACATTTTCATGTTGCGGGACGCCACGTAGAAGCAGTTGATACAAATGGTGCAGGCGATGCATTTGCAGGCGCGTTCCTTTATGCCCTAAACCATCACCAAGATTTGAATGCTGCGGCTCAGTTAGCCATCTTAATTTCGAGTGAAGTAGTCTCTCAATTTGGACCACGTTTAGCTGTAAATGATTATGCTAAACTTCTTGAAAATTTTCAGAAGGAATGTGCTTAAAATGGAAAGGATCTGTATGACGGAAGAAGTTCCTGAGCGTGAAGCTAGAGCTTTTGACACTTTACAAGGAACTACTATTTTCGTTACGCAACGTGACGGCGCATTCTATGCTTATCAGAATTTATGCCCTCACCTACAAACTGAGCTTGAATATTTAGAAAATCAATTTCTCGATCAAGACCAAGAATATATCCAGTGCTCTACTCATGGTGCTTTATTTACTGTGGAAACAGGCGAATGTATTTCAGGACCATGTTTAGGTGATTTTTTAAATAAAGTTGAGCTTAAAGTACATTCAGATGGCGGTATCTATATCGTAGACTGAAGCTATAAACATTAGAGTTTCTGCCATGGCTGATTTCTTTTTCAATTATTATCTTATGCCATTTCACTTAAGTGTAGTGGCTTTGATATTACTCAGCGTGGTAGAAACCATTGGTATGTATATTGGACTCCGTCCAAGTCAGTTACTTAAAAAAATTGCACCAGATTGGCTTTCTAACTCACCACTACTTAATGTTAAATTTTCTAAAGCTCTAATTTTCATTTTTTTACTCATCAATTTCAGTTATGCAGGTTACTTTTTACAACTCTCTTTCTTTGCAATACAGCATTATTTTATTTCACCATTTTATTTAATCGTCCCAGCACTTGTAATCGCAATCTTTTTTACTGTGTTCATGATTCACTGCCTTGACCAAGTGATTAAGCCGAAGCTTACACATACCAACTATAACCTTTTAGGGCGATTAGCGACTATTTCCAGTGGTAATGCCAGACCAGGTTTTTCTGCTCAAGCACGCGTACGTGATGAATTTGGTCAACTTCACTATGTTCAAGTAGAACCAGAATATGGTGAACTCGAATTATATTCCCAAGTCATTCTTGTCAAAGTGCATAAAAGCCATTATGTAGCCAAAAAAATCTCTATCTCAAACGATCTTTTCGCACCCGATTAATCCTTAATAATTCTTCTCATCCATTATTGCTTTTTTGCAGGCTTTATTACGGCCTTATTTTATTATTTTCTTTTTTAATTAATTATTTATTATCCCGACTATTTTAGTTAGAAATAAAATTAACAAATATTATATACAACCATTTTAGTCGGAATTAAATTTAAAACAAACCATTTTAATCAACTTAATAATTTTATTTACAAGTGTTTTAGTAGGAATTAACAATCAATTCAAACTATTTTAGTATAGTATTATTTTTCAAATATTAAATATTTGTTTTTTATAAATTAATTATTTAAATATCCATTTAAAATATATTTATTGTTTATTTTTATTATATTTTGATTAATAATAAAATTAATATCAAATGAGGTTTAATTAATGAGCCTTAATTTTCAAAATCTTAATAGTCGCTTAATTAAAGAAATCACTATTATTCTAATAATAAAAATAGTGCTTCTTTTAACGATTAAACATATTTGGTTTGATGCTCCCACCATCCCCAAAAATTTTGACAATCAGGTCGCCGAGCATATTGCTGGCGATAACATTTCCAACATTAAGGAGACACGTTGATGATTTCTGAAAGCGTGGTTGATCTTTCGCGGTTTCAATTTGCAATGACCGCAATGTATCACTTTCTTTTCGTCCCTTTAACTTTAGGTTTGGCATTTATCCTTGCCATCATGGAAACCACCTATGTCATTTCCGGTAAAGAAATTTACAAGGATATGACTAAATTTTGGGGAAAATTATTTGGTATTAACTTTGCGTTAGGGGTAACGACTGGCTTAACCATGGAATTTCAGTTTGGAACAAACTGGGCTTATTACTCACATTATGTAGGTGATATTTTTGGTGCGCCATTAGCAATTGAAGGCCTTATGGCTTTCTTCCTTGAGTCGACATTTATTGGTTTATTCTTCTTTGGATGGGACCGTTTAACTAAGGTCCAGCATCTAGGTGTAACTTGGTTAGTTGCGCTCGGTTCTAATATGTCAGCGCTCTGGATTTTAGTAGCTAATGGGTGGATGCAAAACCCTGTAGGTGCTGCATTTAACTTTGAAACGATGCGTATGGAATTAGTCGATTTCGGCGCGCTTATCTTTAACCCCGTAGCTCAGGTTAAATTCGTTCATACTGTATCAGCAGGTTATGTAACTGGTGCAATTTTTGTACTTGCCATCTCAAGCTACTACTTGCTTAAAAAACGTGATCTTCCTTTCGCCCGTCGTTCATTTGCAATTGCTGCGATTTTCGGTCTTGCCTCTACACTTTCAGTGATTTTACTCGGTGATGAATCTGGCTATGAATTAGGGGATGTTCAAAAAACCAAACTGGCTGCAATTGAAGCTGAATGGGATACTCACCCTGCTCCAGCTCCATTTACTTTATTTGGTATACCGAACCATGAAGAAATGCGGACAGATTATGCAGTTAAAATTCCATATGCATTAGGTTTAATTGCAACCCGTTCAACAACCAAAGAAGTTACTGGGCTTAAAGATCTCATGCAGCAGCACGAAGTTCGTATTCGCAACGGTATGCTTGCCTATGCTGAACTTGAAAAACTACGTGCGGGTGATCGCTCACCAGAGTTATTAGCTTCGTTTGAAAAAAATCAAAAAGATTTAGGTTATGGCCTACTTCTTAAGAAATATGCACCAAATGTAGTTGATGCAAATGAGCAAAATATTAAAGCTGCTGTAAAAGATACTGTTCCAAATGTTACAGCACTATTTTTCTCTTTCCGAGCAATGGTTGCGTCTGGTTTCTTGATGCTATTACTTTTCATTTTAGCAACTTGGGCTGTAGCAAAAAGAAATGCTGAAAATAAACCTTGGCTACTTAAATATGCATTGTTTGCTCTGCCACTTCCATGGATCGCTGCGCAAACAGGTTGGTATGTAGCTGAGGGTGGCCGTCAACCTTGGTCTATTGGTGAAATCTTACCAACTCACCTATCTACTTCTAGTTTAAGTAGTGGGGATGTATGGGGTTCAATTCTTGCGCTAGCAGCGTTCTATACCGCACTTTTAATTATTGAAATGTATTTAATGATCAAGTTTGCTCGTCTAGGGCCAAGCTCTCTGCACACTGGTAAATATCATTTTGAAAAGCAAGAACCAAAAGCAGCTGTTAATGGGGAGGCCTTATCATGATTGAATATGAACTATTAAAAATCATTTGGTGGGTGTTAGTTGGTGTACTTCTGATCGGCTTTGCTCTCACTGACGGTTTCGATATGGGTTCCATGGCTCTCATGCCTTTCGTTGGAAAAACCGATAACGAACGACGTGCGGCCATTAACACGATCGCGCCTCACTGGGATGGCAATCAGGTTTGGTTTATTACAGCAGGCGGTGCATTATTTGCTGCATGGCCAATGGTATATGCTGTAGCTTTCTCTGGTATGTATTGGGCATTACTACTGGTTTTATTCGCCCTTTTCTTACGACCAGTCGGCTTTGATTATCGTTCCAAACTTGAAAACACCAAATGGCGTAATTCATGGGATTGGGGCCTATGCATTGGAGGCGCTGTTCCAGCGCTTGTGTTCGGTGTAGCCTTTGGTAATTTATTTCTAGGCTTACCTTTTGGTTTAGATGACACTTTACGCTCTGAATATACTGGCAGCTTTTTTGCTCTTTTAAATCCGTTTGCATTAGTTTGCGGTATTGTCAGTCTTTCAATGCTCTGTGCCCATGGCGGTGCATGGCTCATGTTGCGTACAGACGATGCTTTAAAGCAACGCTCTGCAAAAGCAACCCAGATTATGGCAATGCTATTTTTAGCTTGTTTTCTTGTTATTGGAGCTTGGTTGTATTTTGGTCAAATACCCGGTTATAGCTATGCAGTAGCAATTGATCCAAATGCTGCACTCAACCCTTTAGCAAAAGAGGTAGTTACCAATAGCAACCCTGGTTGGATGAACAACTACAGTACCTATCCAATTACTAAAGTTGCCCCAGTTCTTGCAATATTAGGTGCAATCATTGCAATTATTGCAGCTTCAAAAGCAAAAGCAGGTTTAAGTTTCACTGGTACAAGTTTAATGATTGTAGGAGCAATTTTAACCGCAGGTTTTGCACTATTCCCGTTCTTACTGCCATCTAGCATTAATCCTAATTCTAGCTTGACGATGTGGGATGCTGTCTCAAGCCACCTTACTTTAGGCGTTATGACTGTAGCTGCTGGCATTTTTGTACCACTCATTTTGATCTATACCAGTTGGTCTTATTACAAAATGTGGGGAGTCATTACCAACAAACACATCGAGTCAAACTCGCATAGCTTGTATTAAGGAGAAGCAAATGTGGTATTTCGCATGGATCCTTGGCATTTTGATGGCATGTTTTGCAGGTGTACTCAGTGCACTTTATATCGAGCACCATCAAAACTTAGATGAGGAATAAATCATGGCAAAAGCAATGACAGCATCAAATCATCGAAAAGTTCAAGCATTCGCAATGGCCCTTTCATTTCTGTTGGCATTGCCTCTTGCTGCAATTTTGCTGATTTACCCTTCACTCATGTTAGATGCAAACGGACACTACAATCATAGTCAGCTCATGTTGGTGATGATCGGTATTTCTGGTGGCTTTATTTATGGAGTGGGTTTTGTACCCAACTTCTGGTTATGGAAATGGCTATTTAGCCCATGGGTGGCTTGGCCTCTCATGCTTTTAGGCTATTATATCTGGTTTCTAACCTAAACAAAAAAGACCTCATTTGAGGTCTTTTTTCATTTCAATTAATTTAATAGGTACCATTGGCACCCCTACATTTGCTTCAACTGGATATGGCTGTTCATTACCCGTTTCACATATCCACGTCGTTCATAATAAGCGATCAACTCTGAACGTACATCTAGCACATACATTACGGCATTGAGCAGATAAGGAACTTCTTTCAATGCATATTGCTCCGCATATTCTAAAACAGAGCGACCCACTCTCATATTTTGAACATCAGGATCTGTACAGAACGTCCCAACCTCAACCTGATTGTTTTCAAATGTAAGCCCAATGCATGCAACAATTTTGGAAGAGTTACTTTCCCCTACCAATAATGTCGAATTCGAAAGTTGTAGCTATTCTTTTAATTGAAGTTCTGTAATACGTTGCCCTTTTACAAACTCAAGCTCAGTTGTCCAACTTCTGCCTTGTTGTTCTCGATAAGACTTATTAATTAAATCTACAAGCTGTGGAATATCAGCGAATTGAGCTAAACGGAAATTTAAATTAGTCATAAAATATACTTAAGCTATTTATAAAAATTCTAAAAATAAAGCCGATATTAAATCGGCTTTATTTTAAATAGCAATTGATTAATTTGATTGTTCAGCTAACCATGCCATAAATTTTTGACGCTCAGCTTTAGAAGCTTTCTGCCAAGTTTCCACTAACCGTTGATCATTCGTTTGTGCTACACCTGTTACTGGCATAGACGTTGGAGTTGGCACAACAACTTGAGCAGAAGTAGGTTTAGCCGATGCATACACTGCTTCAGGCTGTGGTTTAGATGATTTAGTCGTAAAGTCAGTTACTTTACCCAACAAGCCAGTTGCAAACCATGGTTTTGCTTCATTGTTTGCGCCCGTTTGTTTCACAATTAATTCATTATTTGCACTGTACAAAGCAACTGTTGGTTGTTCTGCATATTTTTTCGCATTTTCAAAGTCCTTAGGCACATCTACCATCGAAAGCTTGTAAGTTTTCCCATCTTGCAATGCAGGTGTTTGAATTGTGACTACACCAGATTTAACAATGTCATGCTCGCCATTTAAATGTTCAAAATATTCTTGGTAACGCACACTTAAGCTAGTCTCACCCGCATCGACTTTATAGTTATTTTTAGATGAACGAAATAACCCAGAATTGACTTCTTGACCATTTACCGCAAGGATTACAATTTCCTCTGGTGCTGTAATTGTAACTGCTGAAAATACTGAACCACTGAGTAATAAACCAATTGCAGCAACACCTAATCTTAAAGTCATCTGTTTCTTTCTCTGTATTTGATAAGCTATTAAATCATGAGCAATATGCAATATGATTGTGACTATTTTATGACAGTGCAGTTATTGGCTAATTTTCAGATTTATTATTTTTAAAATATATAATTGAATTTCATCAGTTTCCGTTTTATTTAGTCCTTTTATTAATTCTAAAGACATAAAAAAAGAGCACCCAAATAGGTGCTCTTTTTAACTTTCAATTAATTGAAAGTTTTGAAACGATCAGCATCATTAATAAATGCTTTTTCACCTGCTGGTGCTTCAACTGAACCAAATACTAATTGAGCACGTAGTTTCCAAGTTGCAGGAACATCAAACGCTTCAGCTGCTTCAGCATCAACAATTGGGTTATAGTGCTGTAAAGATGCACCTAAACCAAGCTCTGAAAGCGCAGTCCAAGTTGCAAATTGAGCAATCGCGCTTGAATGTTCAGACCATACAGGGAAGTTATCTGCATATAATTCGAATTGCTCTTGTAAATTTTTAACAACAGCTTGGTCTTCATAAAATAAAACCGTACCAGCACCCGCTACAAAGCTATCAATTTTTGTGTTCGTACCTGCAAAAGCGTCTGCAGGAACAATTTTACGTAATGCTTCACGAACTAAATTCCAGAATTTAGCATGAGATTCACCATATAATGTCACCACACGTGAAGATTGCGAGTTAAAAGCTGAAGGGCTATGTTTAACCGCCTCACGAATTGTCTCTTCAATTTTAGTGCGATCTAATGCAACATTTTTACCAATTGCATAAATAGTACGACGGTTTTTAATTTTATCTAAGAAAGTAGACATTTTGTTATTTCCTATCTATTTGATTGACCATGGGCCGTTGTTTGGGAATGAATACAGTGTATTGAACTCATTTTTTATAATCAGCATTAAAAATATGACAGTTCGTTTTATTTTCGCAACAATAAAAAAAGATATAGATATAAAAAAGCTTCACCATTTAGTGAAGCTTTTTATTGCTGGCAACCAATTATTTATCAGTTTCAAACAGCGCAGCGACAAATGATTTAGCCGAGAAAGGTCTTAAATCATCAATTTTTTCACCAACGCCAATGAAACGAATTGGCACATGGGTACGGCTTGCAATATTAAAGAGCACGCCCCCTTTCGCGGTTCCATCTAACTTGGTAATTGTAATACCAGTTAAACCCACCGTCTGGTCAAACTCTTGCACTTGGTTAATCGCGTTTTGCCCTGTACCAGCATCTACGACTAACATAATTTCATGAGGTGCAGTCGCATCAATTTTTTGCATAACGCGCTTAACTTTTTTAAGTTCTTCCATCAAGTTGCTTTTATTATGTAAACGACCTGCTGTATCTGCAATTAATACATCAATTCCCTTAGCACGAGCACTCTCAAAGGCATCAAAAATAACAGAGGCACTATCAGCTCCGTGACCTTGGGCTACAACAGCGATATCGTTACGTTCACCCCAGATTTGTAATTGTTCTGTTGCTGCGGCACGGAATGTATCACCAGCAGCCAACATCACTTTTTTACCTTCACCTTGCAAGCGTTTCGCTAATTTACCAATAGTTGTGGTTTTACCAACACCATTTACCCCAACCATTAAAATCACATACGGTGATTTGTTCGGGTCAATATGCAAAGGTTTAACACGTGGAGCCAACAAAGCAACTAACTCTTCTTGTAAAGCTTTATAAAGAGAGTGGGAATAAATCAAATCACCACGAGCAGTACGCTCTGTTAAATTGGTAATGATCGTTTTAGTTGCCTCAACACCAATGTCTGCAACCAATAATTGTTCTTCGACTTCTTCCAGTAATTCATCGTCAATTTCCTTTCCACCGATCAGTATATTGACCATTCCATCAGCGAAATTACGACGAGTTTTGGTTAAACCTTCTTTCATCCGGCCAAAAAAACCAGATTTTGGTTGTTCAACCGCTGTTTCTGTTGAAGCCGATTCAACTTTGGCTACTTCAATGTTTTCTTGTGATTTAACAGGAGATTCAACGATGGGAACATCGATAGCAGGTAAATTAGGTAATGTGACATCGTCATCACCGATCTCAGCATCTATCAAGAATTTATTTTGCATATTCGATTGTTGCTCCATGCGGATTCCTTGAAAAGCAGCGCGTTTAAAAAGAGAAAGTTTAGCATAAATTCAAAATTTTGCCTGCCACAATAGTGCTCAAAAAGCTTTGGAAACCAAGATTTAGCCTGATTAACCCAATTACTGAGTATCTTCCTGAGCGAGTGCCGGATATTGCTTAATATGAGCACCCTCAAATTGGTAAGCATGCATTAACTTTAAATACTCAGCTCGATGAATTTCTGCCTGAGCTATAAGCAACTCAGCCATGTCTTGAGTTCTTGGATAAGTCGCCTGATGAGAAAGTTGTACAATTCGTTGATATTGATCCGGACTAATAGGCCGAAGTAATGCTAAATATGACAGCACAAAAATACAGCCAATGACAATAACCACAAACAGGTTAAAACATTGATCAACTTTTAACTCAGACTTTAATTTAAGAAAATTTTGTTTGAATATGAGCATGACCTACCTCGAATTAGTGTAGTGTAGGGTTCAATGCACATAAGCACAAGATCAAACATCCAGTAAGGTTAATAATCGTACCTTACTGGATAGTATGCTTAACTTATTAGTGAACGAATGACGGAAAAGTATAAAATTGCCGCAATAATCACTAAGACTAAAAACATAGCAAAAATACTTAACCCTTCTTCTGCATCTGCTGGATGCAACTCGTCTTCATCGGCAATTTTTCGAAGCTCCCCATCATAAACTTGATAAAACCAGTTTTTTTGTGCGGGTTCCAAATGACCAGCAAAATCAAATACCCTTTTGCGCTGTGCAAGACAGTAATCCCCTAAATGGATTTCCTCATGAAAAATAGCTTCATCTAATAATTTACGGTGATAATGGGCCAATTCTATGATTTGTTCCTCTTTAGGCGGAGTATCAAAAACAAAGCCATCGATTGTATTTGTCATATTTTATTCTCCTTGTCTTTTATTCTCATATTGATTTTAATCAAAATTATTTGTGAATAATGTTTAATCATGTATCCTAATAGTGAACTAAGCAATATGCACTAATAGTTGACAAATCCATCAATTTGTAATATTAGTTTAATAATTCTAAGTTAAATTAATTTAAAGGCAGTGGCCTTTAGAAAAAAGTAATCATAATTACAATAAGGAGTTTTCTATGATTCAACGTATCTCTCATCATGATTTAGAACATGTATATGCAACTGCAGTAAACACAATTCATTCTCAAATGAACTTTCAAGATGCAGTTACACAGTTAGAAGAAGTTGCTCGCGCTGGGCACGGTAAAGCTGCTCTATTCTTAGCAGAATTGTATTATCAAGGTTTCCGTGTTGAACGTGACTCACTTAAAGCACAATATTGGCAAAAGTTAGCCACAATGCAAGCATAAAGAAACGTCACTTAGGTGGCGTTTTTTTATGTCTGTAAAAATTCGATATAAACCAATTCACCCCTTATCTCTTCTTGCGCTTCACCAAAGCTTAATCGCTTTGTTTTGCTCAGGTGGCGTTTTTTTATATCTATAATAACCTAAAATTGTCAATTTATCTAAAGCCTTACTTCGCCACTTTAGTCATGGCTCAGGTAGCGTTTTTTATGCCTGTAAAAAACTTTCTATAAATATAATTCACTACGCACTTCGTTTGTCTTGCGCCAACCAAAGCTATAATCGCTTTGTCTGGCTCAGGTGGCGTTTGCTTTAGCTGTGAATATTTGTTTACGATTTGATACCTGTTTAAACTGAAATGTCATCTATTTTTTCTATAATAAGCAAGACAAGTTAAGAACCATTAAATTGACAATGAATAGTTTAAGCAATCTACAACCGGTTTCAAAAGACTTGATGATTAAAATTTATATTTTAAGAACCATGATGTACTGCGGAGTTCTTTGGGGATTATTTCATCAAGGTTGGGCAATTAAATCAGATCAGGAAGATTTTATTTTTCCTTTCTGGCTCAATGGATTGCAAGCTCACCGCTACGCCAAAGAACATTGGCCCCATTACAAACCAAGAAGAATTACCCCCAAAGATTTTCATGAATCTTTATTGCCAACATTAACCCGACTCAACGTTACACCCGCTTTGTTTAATTCTTCTCACAGGAAGTTAAAATTATCTACTCAGCAGATGCATCATTTCTTTTTTAAACATCCGAACTGGCAAGAAGCCTAAAGTTTTCTTTAGGTTCTTAACCACTATATAGAATGCTTTTTGAACGCTTGAGTGTAAAACTTGTATTTGAATGACTATCAAGTCTTTGCATTTTTATAAAATCAAGCTAATTTAAAACAAAATGATAAAACACGGGATAGAAGAAATGACAATCGTTGCACAAGTAATCAAAAACAAATCAGAGCAAGATATTTTTACAATTTCTCCAGAAGCCACTGTCCTTGAAGCCATTAAAATCATGGCTGATAAAGGAATTGGTGCATTAGTCGTAGCTGAAGGTGAAAAAGTTGTCGGAATTTTATCTGAACGTGACTACACGCGAAAAGTGACGCTCATGGAACGTTCTTCATATAGCACTACAGTCGCTGAAATTATGACATCTAAAGTACTTACTGTAAGTCTAAACAACACAGTTGAAGAATGTTTACAGTTAATGACAGATCGCCACTTACGCCATTTACCAGTATTGGACAATGAAAAATTAGTTGGTTTTATCTCTATCGGTGACTTGGTAAAAGCAGCAATGGAAGATCAGAAAAACTTAATTGAACAGTTAAAGCAGTATATCTCTGGGTAATGCTTTGAAATAAAAGATGGGCACATTAAGTGCCCATTTTTTATACTAAAACTTAAAGATAGCTATTAATCAAAGTAACTAAACGCCCTAACAAGTCATCGGCCTGCGCTTGAGTCATATTAATAGGCGGTAATAGACGAACTACCGAACCTGCTGTAACGTTGATAATAAGCTTATGCTGATCACGAGCAATAGCAACCAGTTCAGCACAGTCTTTAGGTAATTGAATACCAATCATCATACCAAAACCACGCACTTGAACATTCTTGTCAGCTAACTTTGCACGTAGCTGGTCAACAATATAGCGTCCTACTACCGCCGCATTTTCTACAGCATTCTCTTTTTGAATTGTATCAATGACTGTGTAAACCACACGAGAACCTAGTACAGTACCGCCATAGGTAGAACCATGACTACCAGGTCCCAACAAACCAACAGCTTTACCTTGTGTCATTACAGCACCTACAGGGAAACCATTTCCGAGTCCTTTCGCAGTCGTTAGGACATCAGGCACAATGTTGGTGTGCTGATATGCAAAATATTTACCAGTACGTCCATTACCTGTTTGAATTTCATCTAGCATCATAAGCCAGTTATGCTGATTACAAATATTGCGAACTTCTTCAAGATAGCTAAAGCCTTGAGGAGCAGTATTAATACCACCCTCACCTTGAATTGGCTCAATCAAAATTGCAACAATATCTGGATGCTGCAAAGCAGCTTCCTGAATTACTTCCACATCACCAAATGGCACACGAATAAAATCATTCACCAAGGGAGCAAATCCATCTTGTACTTTTTTATTACCCGTTGCTGAAAGTGTTGCCAAAGTACGACCATGAAATGATTGCTCTGCCACGATAATCTTTGGCAAACGTACACCTTGTTGGGTACCAAATTTACGAGCAATCTTAATCGCACCTTCATTTGACTCAGCACCACTGTTTGAAAAGAAGATCTCTTCCATGCCAGAAACCTCAGCAAGCTTCTGAGCAGCGGCAGTTTGCCAAGGGATTTCAAATAAATTACTTGTGTGCACAAGTGTTGCAGCTTGTTCAGCAATTGCTTCTGCAATAACTGGGTGCGCATGACCTAAACCACATACCGCAATACCAGTTAAGGCATCTAGATATTCTGTACCATCTTCAGTATATAGATATGCCCCTCGGCCTCGTACAAAACTGATCGCTTGGCGACCGTAAGTAGCCATTAAGTGTGATGGTTGATCAGGTTGTATTGGAGCTAGGGTAATATCAGTCATAACGAACTCAGTCTGTATGAGGTTTTAAGAAGGGTTTATATAAGCAAAAACTGGCTCTGATGAAAAGTCTCATCAATCATTTATCTAAAATTTCGTCCGCTTTTCGCTATCACTTCGGTTTATACAATAAAATATTGAAGATTCAATGCAACTTTAAGTAATCAGGTGGTTTGCAAAGCAACATAAACACCCCCTATAATGCTGCTAGATTAGTTGAGGATCTATTTATGACTGAACAAGCACGTGATACTGAAGCGTTAATCCGCGATCAAATTGCGAAGCATCCCGTTTTACTTTACATGAAAGGCACTCCACAGTTTCCACAATGTGGTTTCTCTGCACGTGCTGTAGAGGCGCTCAGTCAAATTGGTCGTCCATTTGCATATGTAAATATTTTGGAAAATCCTGATATTCGTGCAATCTTACCAGCAATTGCGAATTGGCCTACATTCCCGCAACTTTGGGTAAATGGCGAACTTATTGGTGGTAGCGATATCATGCTTGAAATGTTCCAAAATGGTGAATTAAAACCATTAGTTGAACAATATAGCGCAGCTCCAGAAGCGTAAATAATAAAAAAGCCAATCAATAGATTGGCTTTTTTATGCTCTCAACTTTAAAAATCGCTCACTCCCACATAGCGGAATAAACCCTCCACACCTAAATCAGATTTTAAAACAATCAGATTCTCATAAGGTGTTGTAGTTAGAGCTTCAAAAATATTCATATTTGGATCTTCGTGTAACTCATCCACGCTCTGATTCATGCACTCTTCAAATCGATCTGCAACAAACTCGAATCCCAAATCCATAGCAATAAATAAAGTATGTTCACATGGCTGAACGTATTGCTCTTGTGTCCAGTCAATTATCGCTTGTTTGCAAAATGGGCACTCAATATTCGTAGAGGCATCGTTAAGTTCTATCAATTGATAAGGCATTAGATTTGAAAAGTAGAGAAAAATTATAGTGTAGAAGAAATTGATTAATAGTTCTATAGACAACCCATAAACCCAATAAAAAACATACATAAAAATTACAACGTAATTACATTATAATTTCAAATTTATCTCCAGCAATTAGATAATGAATTTATCTCCTGCTTACAAAAAATTTAGTATAAGAATTATCGTTGCAAAAATAATAATGTAAAATCATGGTTGTTGCAGAAATAGGATATTTTAATGCTCACTGATCTTGATGATTTTTATTGTTTTGCTCTCGTTGTTGAGCATGGTGGCTTTAGTGCTGCTGAGCGTGTAACAGATATACCAAAATCAAAATTAAGTCGTCGTGTGTACAGCTTAGAAGAAAACTTAGGTGTTCGCTTAATCCAACGTAGCTCTCGTCATTTTGCCGTTACAGATATTGGAATGGATATTTATAGACATGCTCAAGTCATGATGAATGCTGCACAAGCTGCTCATGATTTGGTTGATCATTTAAGTATTCAACCTAGAGGTGTGGTGAAGGTTAGTGTGCCTGTTGATATTGCTCAAAATCAACTTCCTAAAATCCTACCTGCTTTCTTAAAAAAATATCCAGAAATTCGTTTGCAACTTATGGTCAGTAACCGCCGAGTAGATGTCATTAATGAAGGGATTGATATCGCTTTACGTATTCGCTCAAAACTTGATGACGACCCAAGTTTAGTTCTTAGACAGTTTGCTCTTATACAACAAAGCCTATTCGCAAGTCAGGCATATCTAAATGAGTTTGGAGATATAAAAAATCCAGAACAACTTAGCGAACACCGCATTTTAAGTTTATCTGAAGAGCATCTTGATCAACAATTCATTTTGCATGGCCCTGACAATCAACAAAAGAAAATCAAAGTCAGTCCTACTGTAATGGGTACAAATATTCACATGTTAGCGCAATTGGCTAGTCAAAACTGTGGCATCGCTTTATTACCAGAGAGCGCAGCAGAAGATTTCGTAAAGTCTGGACAACTCCTACCAATCTTACCAGAATGGAAAGCACCACATGGCATATTTCATGCAGTTTATCCATCACGCCGAGGTTTGCTGCCTGCTGTCAGAGTGTTTATTGATTATTTAGTAGAACATCTTTCTGAACGTTAAAATTACTTAAAATAAAAAAGTTCGATAAATTATCGAACTTTTTTTATATTCTTCAAATTGCAGGATAATTTCCCACACCTTCTGGCCATGGTGTTAATAGTTCAAAGCCAGTATCTGTTACTGCAACCATATGTTCCCATTGAGCAGATAACGAAAGATCTTGAGTAATGACTGTCCATCCATCATTTAACTCTTTCACTTGCGGCCTACCTGCATTCACCATAGGCTCAATGGTAAAGACCATTCCTTTCTTTAAAACCAAACCTTGCCCACGCTGCCCATAGTGCAAAACATTGGGTTGTTCATGATAGACCTTACCAATCCCATGTCCACAGTACTCTCGAACAATACTATAGCCTTCTCGGTGAGCAACCGATTGAATAGCATAACCAATATCACCCAATGTAGCTCCTGGCTTAACTGTATGAATACCAGCAACCATCGCTTCATATGTTGTATCAACAAGTTTTTTTGCTTGTGGGTTTACATTACCCACAAAATACATGCGGCTCGTATCACCAAAATAACCATCTTTAATTATTGCAACATCAATATTAATAATATCGCCATCTTTTAAGATTTTATTCGGCGATGGTATTCCATGGCAAACAACTTCATTGACTGAAGTGCATATCGTTTTTGTAAAACCGTGATATCCCACATTAGCAGGAATAACTTTTAAATTATTTACAATATAGTCATTACAGAGGTTATCTAAATATTCAGTAGATACGCCCGGTTTAATATAGGCCTCTATCATTTCTAAAACTTGAGCAGCCAAGCGTCCAGAAACTCTTAATTTTTCCAGATCTTGTTCAGTTTTAATGGTAACAGTAGAAGCTCTCATTCAATTCTATCCTCGCAGACAATAAACATGCCCGTCCCTACAAAACCTAAGGTAATTCAAAATATTTTAGGATGAATATAAGTCAGACCAAAAGCCTAAAATGCTTAAATATCCAGCATTCATAGTAAAAGTTTATCTTTTCATTCTTACATATTTTTTATAAAAAGTCAGAACTTAAAAAGAAGTTCTTTTGTCCTTTTAATGGCTTTTCAAGCACATACTTTAACCAAACAATCGCGTATAACACCATATATCGTTTTAACCACCCGAAAAAAAGCTTTTTCACATAAATTAGCGCTTGAACATGATTACTTTTGCTCTAAAATTCCTTCTTTTTTATTCACTTTTAATTTATGCAACATCTTCGCACTGGAGATATTATTGCCTTAGGTTTTATGACCTTTGCCCTTTTTATTGGTGCTGGCAATATTATCTTTCCTCCCATCGTCGCTCAACAAGCTGGTGAACACGTCTGGTTAGCTGCACTAGGCTTTTTGATTACGGCTGTCGGCTTACCTGTAATTACCATCATGGCACTCTCTCGTATGCAGGGATCCATTGAAATTATTAGTTCTCCCTTAGGTCGAGTAGCAAGCCTGATTTTGACAGTTATTTGTTATTTATCAGTCGGACCACTATTTGCCACTCCTCGTACAGCTACTGTTTCTTATGAAATTGGTTTTTCCTCTTATTTTGGAACATCAAGTAGCAGTCTTTTAATCTATAGTGCAATCTATTTTTCATTTGTAACTGTAGTTTCACTCTATCCAAACAAGCTTTTGGATACAGTAGGACATGTACTTGCCCCGCTAAAAATTATCGCTTTAGCAATTTTAGGCATTGCGGCGGTCATGATTCCTGCGGGTTACGTTCCTGCACCAATTAATCATTACGTTGCGTCTCCTGTTTCCGAAGGTTTCGTAAACGGTTATCTCACCATGGATACCTTAGGTGCACTCGTATTTGGTATCGTTATTATTCAAGCGATTTACTCTCGCGGTGTAACTGATAA
Source organism: Acinetobacter sp. AOR14_HL (assembly GCF_027855175.1). Classification (NCBI taxonomy): domain Bacteria; kingdom Pseudomonadati; phylum Pseudomonadota; class Gammaproteobacteria; order Moraxellales; family Moraxellaceae; genus Acinetobacter; species Acinetobacter sp. AOR14_HL. Next base: position 55,906 of record NZ_JAKTII010000002.1, read on the forward strand.
AAAGTTAGTCACCAAATATGCAATTATTGCCAGTCTCATTTCAGGTGTTGGTCTTACTTTAGTTTATTTAAGCTTATTCAAATTAGGTTTAGGTAGCCATGAAGTAGCACCAAATGCAGCAAATGGCGCAGTAATTTTACATGCATATGTTCAACATGCTTTTGGAAATATGGGTTCATTATTCTTAACTGGCCTAATCTTTTTAGCATGTATGGTTACAGCAATTGGCTTAACTTGTGCGTGTGGTGAGTACTTTGCTCAGTTAACGAAATTACCATATAAGCTTTTAGTATTTATTTTAGTTGGTTTCTCTTTCATTATTTCGAATCTTGGCTTAACTAAACTGATTGCTATTTCAGTACCTGTCTTAAGTGCAATCTATCCACCTGCAATTGTGGTGATTATGCTGAGCTTCTTTTGGAAATTTTGGCACAAACCTTCTTTTATTGTCGGTTCAGTAACGAGTATTGCTTTAATTTTCGGTATTATTGATGGTCTTAAAGTTGCAGGTTTCAGTGATTATTTACCTGAATTTCTTCAACATTTACCTCTAAATGAACAAAACTTAGCTTGGTTGATCCCATCTTTAGTTGTTCTTGTAATTACCGTAATTATCGACAAAGTTAAATTCAAAAACATTTAATTTAGTGGCTTTTTTGAAATCGAGTTTTATCCAAACATGATTTTATATATTGAATAGAATGCTGTGTTTACCCAACCAGCATTTTATTTCCACACTAGCTTTTAATGACAAATCAACAATAGATATAATTAATTTTTACTGTAAAATTACACTAAAATAATTTTTAGCTTACTCAGGAAAGAAGAGCAACAATGAAAACTAAATACTACTTAACATTAGCAGATGCAGAGTTTTTAATGGAAGAAGCTCAAAAATATGCTATTGAACACAACTTTAAAGTCAGCATTGCAATTGTTGATGAAACAAGCTCTCTATTACTCATGAAACGTTTAGATGGCGCCTCTCCTTTAAGTTCACATCTATGCTTAGAAAAAGCAAAATGCTCTTCAATATCAGGTAGACCGTCAAAATTTTACGAAGAACTTCTAAAAAGTGGACGTCTTGGTTTTTTAAGTATGCCCAGCGCTCAAGGGATGCTAGAAGGTGGAAAACCGATTATTTATGAAGGTGAAATTTTAGGTGCTATTGGTGTATCAGGTGTTCAATCTTTTGAAGATGCAGAAATTGCTCAACACGCAATTGACACATTTTTTAAAAAGCAAAATAGCTAAAATAAAATGACAGGAAAGAGAAATTAATATACTTTTCACTTAAATAATTTCTCTTTTCTAAAAGAATAAGTATTTCATACAAAAATATTAAATATTTACCTTTTTAATACCTTAAACCTTTATAAATATAGAGGTTTTTATAAAACTGCTCAAAAAATTTTCTATTCGCTATTGAATTGTATGAAAAATAGAAGTACAACATTAAACTTAAAACAAATTCTTGACTAAAACATTAGGTTTTAGTACCACCACAAGGAGGGATGGAGATGTTATCATTACATTTCAACAAACAAGTCTTCATTAACACTCTGAACAGCAAAGATTCAGTTGTGTATGGAGTAACGCCGCTTGCTCTTATGCTGACTTTACTGTTTCAAGGTATGATCAAAGGAAATTTAAAACCTGAATACTTTATGTATGCGATGGTTGTTTCTTTCATATTTTGTCTGTGGGCCTTTGTCGATCATAAGATGCGAAAATTAGCTAAACGACGTCTTAGTCAACAATAATTGTAAGATTAAAAAAATGGATGAGTGATCATCCATTTTTATATACCTAAAAATAAAAAAATTGTTCCCATAACTAAAATAGCTGTAGCTAATAATTCAGCAATAATCAATGCAACCATCATTAAAGACATTAACCATGAAGGCAGGTTAAAACGACCTAACCGATGGGGTTGTTTAAATTGATTTGTCGTATCCTGTAAGTACCCATGTACGATATAAACTAAAATTGAAAAACTAAAAAACAAGAGATTTGCTAACACACACCACAAAGTAATATTTTCGCTTAAAACAGTAAAATAACTTAGCACAGCAAGAATTAAGCTAGCAGCTGCGTAAAGTAAGCTGCTTCGATGAGCAATATCCACATAATAATGTGCACGACTTAATTCCGAACGGCGTATTTGCCAATATTTCCATACCCCTGTTAACATTCCTATCCATAAAAATATGCCGCTAAAAACAATCGCTAATTGTACAGCTTTTGGTAAATCCATCTTTTTCCCAATTATTCATTTTATTAAAATTTAATGAGCTGTATAGCATAAATCCTGACTTTATAGTCACATTTTAATCAAGTATCATTTTAGAACTCATGTAAATTAAAGCCATCAACAAGCTAATCATTACTTAATATTATGGATAACACTTTTGAATCATTTTGGATGACCTGCAAAGATGGTTATCAACTTGCTGCACAATTTTATCCAGCTCAATCAAAAAAGTCGGCCAATCCTGTTTTGATTTGCCCAGCCACAGGTATTACCAAAAATTTTTATCATCCTTTTGCTACATGGTTAAGCCAACAAGGTTATGAAGTATTAAGTTTTGATTTCCGTGGAATTGGAGACTCATTGCATGGACCTTTAAAGCAAAGTGAAGCAAGTATTAATGATTGGGGAACGCTTGATATTCCTTGTGCAATTGATGCTTTATTAGAAAAAACACAAGCAGAACAAGTTACTCTTCTTGGTCATAGTGCTGGTGGGCAACTATTAGGAATTGTGCCTAATTTTCGCAAAGTAGCAAAAGTTGTTGCGATAGCAGGTTCTACTGGCAACGTAAAAGGTCTTAAAGGTAAAACCAAGTTTCTGGCACCTGTCATGTTTAAGGTTATCTTTCCAATTTCTAGTACTTTAAAAGGTTATGCCGCTACTCAATTTATTGGGATGGGTGAAAACTTGCCTAAAAAAGTTGCTCAACAATGGCGAGAGTTTTGTAGCAACCCAGGCTATGTAAAAAATGCCATAGGTAAAACTGTCTTTCAGGATTTTCATACTGAAATTATTTGCCCGATTACTTCGATTTGGGCAAGTGACGATGAAATTGCCACTCAACATAACGTTGAAGAATTATTAAATTTATATCCTAATGCATCTACTAAAATGCTAGAGCTAAACCCTCTAAAACTCGGATATAAATCAATTGGACACATGTTAATGTTTAAAAAATCACATCAAAAGATCTGGCCTCTTTTAGAGCAAGAAATTCAATACTAATTTTCAATTCATCAGTTACTTTTTGCCTCTATACCAGTAATCCGGTTTAGAGGTTTTTTTTATTATTAAAACGCCCTTCTCTTTTATAAAATAATCTTATTAAATTTATAGTTATCACAAGAAAGTAAAATATATTCAACATTCACTTCTTTGTATTAAAAACGAGCATTTTTTTACGTAAATACGTCGATATAGCTTTAAAGTTCTGCTATGGTAATTTATCTGAAGCTGTTGTTTAAAAACGGTTAAACTAACCTATTTTAATACAAACAGCTTCTTTTTTTCTGTTTTAGCTAAAGCCAAAGAAATTGTTCAAGGATAATTATGCTAGCACTAGAGCCTCAACATATTCATATGAATCAACATGCTGTTGATAAACAACATGCATTACAGTGTCTAGTAGATATATTAGTGAAAGATGGGTTGGTTACTCCTGACTATATAACAGGACTTATCAACCGTGAACAGCAAAGTGCGACCTATTTAGGTCAGGGAATTGCAATCCCCCATGGGACGCCTCAGTCACGAGAATTTATTTTAAAAACTGGTATTCGTTTAGCCCATTTTCCAGAAGGAATAATATGGGATGGGGAAAATACGATTTATTTAGCTGTTGTTATTGCAGCAAAATCCGATGAACATTTACAAGTATTACAAATATTAACTAGAGCGTTAATGCACGATGTAAGTGAACAAGTAAAAAATGCATCACAACCTGAACAAATTATTGAACTATTACAAGCTCAACCATTATCTTTAACATTACATGAAAATTTAATTCAAACTGAAATTGAAGCTCAAGATATTGAAGATTTGTTTTGGGCAGCAACTCAAGTGCTTAAAAAACAGAATTTCGTAAAATGTGGTTTTTTAAGTTCTCTAGCTCCAGAGCAAGTCATTCAGTTGCAAGACCAGATCTGGTCTGTCTCTAGTAATCAGTTTGTTCAACAACCAGCTATTAGTATTGTAAAACCACGTCATCCTTTAGATTTAAACGGGCAGAAACTAAATACTTTAGTCTGTGTTGCTGCAAATGATCAGTTAGATAGCCAAAGATTTAATCGGCTGATTGATATTTTATTTAATCCAGAACAAGTTGCACAATTAGATCAAACCCAAGCACCAAATGAAATTGCTAAAATTATTGGTGCGGAAGTGATTCCCGATTGGCCAAACCGTTCAGTTGTATTGGCCAATGCACATGGATTACATGCCAGACCCGCAACTCATTTAGTGAACTTAACAAAAACTTTTCAAGGCGATATTCAAGTCGCAGTAGATGAAGGTAGTTTTGTTTCAGCTAAGAGTTTGACTCGCTTATTGGCTTTAGGATGTAAACGCGGTCAAACTTTACGTTTCATTGCAGAACCAGGAACAGATGCAGTAGAAGCTTTAGATAAAGTGATTTTGGCAGTACAACAAGGCTTAGGGGAAGAAATTGAACCGCTACTCTCTTCAGATAACAAAGAAGACCAAACACCTCAAACAGTAACATCATTACCAAAAACATTAAGTACAAATACCGGCATTCCAGCTTCTAGTGGTTTAGCTTTTGGCCCAGTACATGTCATTAAACCTAAAGTTTATCAATATGAACGTATGGGTTTAAGTGTTAAAGCTGAGAAAGAGAAACTGGATATTGCTCTTCATGCAGTTAAAAATAATATTCACCAAGTGATTGCGAAATCTGAAGCTTCTGAAATTAAGCAAATATTCCAAGCACATTTGGAAATGCTTGATGACCCCGATCTCATTAATGGTGTTTATCAAAAGATTAACTTAAATCTTTCTGCCCCTGCTGCTTGGCATGAACATATTGAAGCAGCAGCTAAAGAGCAAGCGGCTTTACCAGACCGTTTACTGGCTGAGCGTGCTACAGACTTACGTGATATTGGTGATCGAGTTTTGGCTCAACTCTGTGGTGAAGTTATCATCGAAGAACCTAAAGAGCCTTATATCCTAATTATGTATGATGTCGGGCCAAGTGATGTGGCTCGCCTTAATAAAGATCGTGTTGCTGGTATTTTAACAGCTGTTGGCGGTGCTAGTGCCCATAGTGCTATTGTTGCGCGTGCTTTAGGTATTCCTGCCATTGTTGGTGCTGGTGATCAAGTATTAGACATTGAGCAGAAAAGCTCTCTTCTAATTAATGGAGACACGGGAGCTTTCGTTTTAGATCCAACTGCTCAACAAATCGAACACGCAAAACAAGAACGTGAGCTTCAACAAAAAATTCGTGAAGAGGCTGAACGCCACTGCCAAGAACCTGCGATTACTCTCGATCAACATCAGATCGAAATTGCAGCCAATTTAGGAAAAGTTCAAGCCACAGCCCACGCAGTAGAATGTGGCGCGGAAGCAATTGGCCTGCTTAGAACAGAGCTTGTTTTTATGGCTCATAGCAGCGCCCCAAATGAGGCAGCCCAAGAAGCAGATTATCGGGTTGTCTTAGATGCACTTGCTGGTCGTCCTCTCGTAGTACGCACTTTAGATGTAGGAGGCGATAAACCTCTGCCTTACCTACCAATTGCGGAAGAAGAAAATCCGTTTTTAGGACTAAGAGGCATTCGCTTAACCTTAAGACGGCCAGAGCTATTACGTCAACAGCTTACTGCTTTGCTTAAAGCAGCAGATGACCGTCCTTTACGAATCATGTTCCCAATGATTGGCCGTGTAGAGGAATGGCGTGCGGCTAAAGCAATTCTTGATGAAGTAAAAGCTGCATATACATGTGCGAACTTACAAGTTGGCATTATGATAGAAGTTCCTTCTGCCGCATTACTTGCTCCTATTCTTGCTCAAGAAGTGGACTTTTTCAGTATTGGAACAAATGACTTAACTCAATATACCTTAGCTATTGACCGTGGCCATCCTATCCTCTCTGCTGAAGCAGATGGTCTGCATCCAAGTATTTTGCAATTGATTGATCAAACAGTAAAAGCTGCACACAAACATGGCAAATGGGTAGGAATATGCGGTGAACTAGCAGCTGATCCAAAAGCTGTACCTATTCTTATGGGATTAGGTGTAGATGAACTCAGTATGTCACCGAATAGTATTGCCTTGGTAAAAGCACAGATTCGTACACTAAACTACAGCAAAGCTCAAATACTTGCACAGCGTGCACTTGAATGTGATAGCGCCCCTGCTGTACGTCAGTTATCCGAACAAGAACTGTAAAGATTAGGAATGGTAATGGCTAAAATTTTAACAATTACTTTAAATCCTGCAATTGATGTCACGATACAACTCAATGAGTTGCAGATAGGTGAAGTAAATCGCCAAGAATCTGTAGAGATTCATGCTGCTGGAAAAGGGCTTAATGTTGCACAAGTTTTAAAAGATTTAGGACATGATGTTATTGTTTCCGGTTTTCTAGGAAGTAGTAATCGACAGATTTTTGATACACATTTTGAGCAAGTTCAATTTCAATCTGAATTTATTTATATTGAGGGTGAGACGCGCCAGAATATAAAAATTGCTGAACATTCCGGTCGTATGACCGATTTAAATGGAAAAGGATTTTTAGTATCTGAACTAGATAAAAAGAATCTATTCCAAAAAATCGAAATGATTTTGCCGCAAGTAGAAGTTGTTGCTATTGCTGGTAGTCTTCCACAAGGTTTTAGTATTGATGAGTTTCAAAAGCTTATTAAGCTCATTCAAAAACATGGTAAAAAAGTTGCCCTTGATACAAGTGGTAAAGCGTTAGTCGCTGCAATTGAATGCCAACCCTGGATGATTAAACCAAACACCGATGAGTTAGTAGAAAGCTATCAGCTTCCTGCAACAACCTATGTCCAGCAAAAAGAGCTTTTTAAAAATTTAGCTAAAATTGAGCATGTCGTTATTTCGATGGGTGAAGACGGTGTAAACTGGCTACATGAAACACATCCACTACATGCCCAAGCCCCTAGAGTGATCGTTAAAAGTACCGTTGGTGCGGGCGACTCTCTTTTAGCTGGCATGATTCACGGCTTAATAAATAACTTCTCTGCCGAAGAAACATTGAAAACGGCTACGGCAATCGCGAGCCATGCTGTAACACAAATTGGCTTTCGTATTCCAAATGCTGAAATGCTAAACCAATTAAAAGCCCAAACTACAATCAATTCATTGAGTGAATCTGATGCCAACTGCTAAACATTTATTATTTGTCATTAATAGTCCGCAACAGCAAGTCAATGCTTTGATTTTAGCGCGAAAGCTTGCACAGGTAGCATCCCAACAGGGTTACGAAAATAATATAATTTCGCTCGATGAATTCGAAGAAAATCAAAACTTTGATCAAATCATTGTTATTGGACAACGTCCGAAAAATCTTAATATTTTTGGTACACATCCTTTATCTTTAATTAGCATTGAAGAAATCAAAAATGATGCTCATTCAGCTTTCCAAGCTGGCTTAGATAATTTAAAGCCAGCTCAAGATTGGCAGAGTGATAATACGCCATCACCAAATAAAGCGACTAAATTTGTTGCAATCACTGCGTGCCCTACAGGTGTTGCCCATACCTTTATGGCTGCTGAAGCATTACAACAAGGTGCAGAAAAACTTGGTTATGATATTGAAGTAGAAACACAAGGTTCCGTTGGTGCAAAAAATATTTTATCAGCCCAAGCTATTGCTGAAGCGGACATCGTGATTCTTGCTACTGATATTGAAGTTAGTACAGACCGTTTTGTGGGCAAGCGTGTTTACCGATGCGGTACTGGTTTTGCATTAAAGCAAACAGATAAAGCTTTTGCTGAAGCGATTAGTAATGCACAAGTTTTAGATCAAGGTAAGCAACAAACATCAGCAGAGAAAAAGGATAAAACCGAAAAAGTTGGCGTATATAAACATCTCTTAACAGGTGTTTCTTATATGTTACCTATGGTGGTGGCTGGTGGTCTTCTAATTGCCCTATCCCTATGCTTTGGCTTAAATGCTGCTGAGCAAGCAGGCAGTTTACCAGCCATATTAAAACAAATTGGGGCCGCTGCATTTATGCTCATGGTCCCGATGTTATCGGGTTATATTGCCTACTCCATTGCTGATCGCCCTGGCCTCGCACCTGGTTTAATTGGCGGCTTACTCGCCTCTCAATTACAAGCAGGCTTTTTAGGCGGCATCGTTTCAGGTTTCCTTGCGGGCTATATCGCACTTTTTATTGCAAAAAAACTCAAACTTCCTACTAGTCTAGAAGCACTTAAACCGATTTTAATTATTCCTTTATTAGGTACATTATTTGTTGGCCTTATTATGTTCTATGTGGTTGGACAGCCTGTAGCACATATTTTCGAGCTCATGAAAGACTTCCTAAATAATATGGGTACAACAAATGCCGTGTTAATGGGAATTATATTAGCAAGCATGATGTGTATCGATTTAGGTGGCCCAATCAATAAGGCAGCCTACGCTTTTACTGTCGGATTGCTTACAACAAATACCTATATGCCTATGGCAGCAACAATGGCGGGCGGTATGGTCCCTGCTATTGGTATGGCTATTGCGACTTTCGTGGCTAAAAATAAATTTAGTACAGGAGAGAAAGATGCCGGAAAAGCTGCTTTCGTATTAGGGTTATGTTTTATTTCCGAGGGTGCTATTCCTTTTGCAGCAAAAGACCCAATGCGCGTTATTCCAACTTGTATTTTAGGTGGTGCAGTAACGGGAGCACTTGTTGCACTATTCCACTGCGAGTTAGTTACTCCTCACGGTGGTGTATTTGTTCTTTTAATTCCAAATGCAATTAACCATGCTTGGTTATATCTTGCTGCAATTGCTGCAGGTAGTATTGTTACAGGAATAAGCTATGCAATCGTTAAGAAAAAAGTAGAAGAAAAAATTGTGACCATTTCATAATTAAAAAAGGGAGAATATTAATTCTCCCTTTTTTAAATTAAATACTATTCAACAATCTGTTTTAATAGTGCTTATATCACTTAATCTGAGTAGATCTTGCCATAATCTGTGCAGGTACTTCTTCTGCCAACATTACAGTTAAGCTGGTTCTTTTTTGGGGATTTAGTAGATGAGCGACATACTGCATGAGTAAAAATTGTTAAAAATATAATTTATAGACAAAAAAGCTAAATTTATAACGCTAACCATTCAACTAGTTTTTTAATTTTATATAAAAAAATTAATAAGTTACTAAACAAACCCATTTTATTTTGCTAAATAATAGATGATTCATGTTAAATGTATGGTAAATTCCACCAACAATAAAACAAATTAAGATAATGATATTTATAAATATTTTTTATTTAAATATCTTGATTTTTCATAGTTATGACTTTAGAGACAAAAACTATCTCGTTCAATGCCACGGTCAAATCATAATTTTTTTTCTACGATGCGTTTGCAAGCCAATATCGTTTAATTAACGATCAAGTAAGCCTAGATGCAATCTTGTATATCTGTTCAAAGATTTTAAGGAATTAATGGCTATGACTTATCAAGTCAAATTAATTTTCAACAAACTTTGACTATGGAAGAAAAGTATTTGTAGTTTGTGCAAAGTATAGGGATGTTTATCAAGACAAGGGTAACTAAACCATGTCATTGTTAAATTTAGCTATATAAATTTTGCTCAGCAAGTAAAGTCCTGATATAACTTGCTTAATGAAACTATATTTTTCAACTATTAAAGATAGTTCACCAGAAATGCGATCCACCAAGGTATGGGGAAAAGTCAATGACAAAGAAGTATGCGCGTTTTTTACCTACAACAGAATCTTTTACTCTTGAAGATTTTCCATATTATTGGATTACTCAAGTACATGCTCAGTATGTACAAAATATTGATAATGCTTTAAAAAAATATGGTTTAGATAACTCACGTAGACGCATTATGTTGGCTTTAAGCAGTAAGCCTCATGCGAGTGTTTCTGAACTTTCAGACATGATTATTTCAAAAATGTCGACGACGACTAAAATTGTCTATCGTTTAAAAGATGAAGGTTTAGTTGAAACTTATTCTTGTCAGACTGATGGTCGAATCACCCGCGTGGTACTTACAGAAAAAGGTACTGAAATGATCAATAAGATTAATGATCTAACCAGCGTAGTACTCGAGCAATCATTCGAAGGTATCACTCCATTGCAATTAGAAAAAATGATGGAAAGTTTAAAATTGCTTTTAAAAAATCTTTCTCGTTAAAAATGGAATAAATGTTTTACTCGTCAGTAAGAACTAAGCTCTCTGTCAGGAGAGCTTTTTCTATTTTAATGCCTCGTTTAAGCATTGATAGAAACAATACCCTACATAAAATAATCAATTAACTTCACATCTGTTGACTTGAGCTCTTAACTCCAGTAGAAATTCTCTTTCAATAACTGAATAGCAAATTTTTGAAAATGGCTAAAAGAAAATACAAAAGTGACAAGTTTCAAGTGCGCCGTATTAACCGTCAATGGTGGGTACTTGAAAAAGACCTCGAATCAAACTGCTATTTAAAACATGAACAAGTGGCAACCAAAACCTTAGCAAACAACTATGCAGATGATTATATTGAACAATACTATATGAATCTTTACATTCAACAAGAGTTGAAAAAACCTGAAACTGTATAAAAAAGCCATTTGGCTTTTTTTTATTTTTAATAGTTTGAAATTATAAAATCAAAAATTAGGAATAAAAAAAACCTACATCTTGGGGAAAATGTAGGCTATAAAATGCACAAAAAGGAAATATATATCCTTCTTGATAAAAAGAATTTTACGATAATATAAGCCTTTATTTTATATTACTTTTGTAAACTTAATGGTGGTTATTGTATTTATCTAGAATTTTTTAAACCTGCCCCTCTTTATATATTATGGTTAAAATTTGAGTTATTAAAATTTTAATCATCACAATTTACTTCTCATCATTTTATAATTTATTTTTATTAGTTTTATTAAGATAGGTTTCTAAAGACAATTATAAGCTTCTGTTTTAATAAGTTTTTTACAAAAATAAGCATAAATCTTTTTTTTAACTTAACACAGATAAAAATCAATAAATAACAAAAACATAAATTAAATATTAAGTATATAATATATTTAACACCTCAATTTTAGTTCAAAAAAAAGACAGGTTAAATTTATTTATTGCTGTTTTGATTACTACAGAAAGATTACAATAATGACTTATAAATAGATTAACCCCATACAATCTTTCTAGGCATGTTATGACTTCAATGTCGAACAACACCCAAAAGCATTTTATTGTTGAGCAAATTCCACTACCGACTTGGGTAAGTGATGAAAATGGCTTGATATTATATTGCAATGTAGAGTGTACAGAATATTGGCAGGATACTTTTTCTCCATTACCTCAGCAATGGTTAGATTTTATATCTCCTGTCGATTTAGATGAAGTCAAAAATAGATGGCTCGAAGCAATTCGCCTGCAAAAAAGAATAGAATTAAAATGCCGACTTTTACAAAGTGGCAATCAATATAGATGGTGCAAACTTTCTATTCAAGCCTCCAAATATCGCGGCTCTTCTTTAGCCAGTGAATGGTATGTCAGCTTTTTAGATATTGATCACGATATTCAAGAACAACAAAACTTGCAAAAGAATATTGAAATACAAAATCAAATGTTAGACATCAGTGTTGATTGCATTAAAGTATTAAATGTTGATGGCACAGTTTCTCATATGAATAAATCAGGATGCCTCGCTTTAGGCGTTCCTGTTGATGAAACAGAATTTGGAATGAAATGGCTTGAGCTTTTGCCACCTCATATTCGTAAACGTGGACGCGTCGCTTTAAAAAAAGCTCTTCAAGGCAAAGTTGCCAGATTTGCTGGAATGAGCTGTTTACCAGATCAGGACCCCGAATATTGGGATAATATGCTGACTCCGATTCATCGGGAAAATGGTGAAATCGGACAAATACTTTGTGTATCTCGTAACGTTACTCAACAGCATCTAACAGAAAATCAGCTTAGAAATATGAGTGAAAGAGATGACCTGACCGGTTTATGTAATCGGCGCTCATTTAAATTTCAACTTAAACGGACCCTTGCATATTCAAAAGATAGTCAAACAAGTGTGGGTTTACTATTAATTGATCTTGATCATTTTAAGCATATTAATGACACTTTAGGGCATAGCGCAGGCGATCATCTTTTAAAAGTTTTATCCAAACGCTTTAGTCATTGTGTTGATGATGAAAGATGCTTTGTCGCAAGACTAGGTGGAGATGAGTTTGCAGTTATTATTAATAACCTAAAATCTGAAAGCGATGTGCGTGACCTAGCCGCAATTTTACTTCAGCAGCTAAATCAACCTATTACCTATTTAGGCAATGTTCTAAATGGTGGTATGAGTATTGGTTGTGCAATTTATCCTCAAGATGCCGTAGACCAGTCAGGTTTACTAAGTTGTGCGGATATGGCATTGCATGACTTAAAAGCACGTGGTCGTGGTGGTATCCGTATGTATGATCCATGCATGATGCAAATGACCGAAACAGTTGCTTCTCAACTTAATTTAGCACGCCAGCTTATTCGCCATCATACTATCCAGCCCTACTACCAACCCAAAGTAGATTTAAGAACTCATCGTGTTGTAGGTTTTGAAGCTCTATTACGATGGCATACTACTTCAGCTCAAAGAGGTTACCCTGCACAAATTGCAGAGGCTTTTAAAGATTATAATTTAGCGAGTAAGATCGGTGAAACGATGCAACATCAAGTTTTACGAGACATCGCCAAATGGATAGATCTTGGTATTAAACCTCTTCCTGTTTCGCTCAATGCTGCACCAGTTGAGTTCTTAAGAGACAACTATGCTGAAAAGCTTTTGAAAAAGATCAATCAATTTCAAATACCGACACATTATATTGAAGTAGAAGTCACCGAACATATGCTGGGCGACCGAGGTTCAGAATATGTGATCCGAGCACTTAATAAATTAAAACAGCATGGCGTACGTATTGCATTAGACGACTTTGGTACTGGTTTTTCATCGCTAACCCATATTCGCGATTATCCAATTGACAGTTTAAAAGTAGATTGTAGTTTTATACAAAAGATGCAACATGACCCATCAATTTATGCGATTGTCCAAGCAATTGGTTTACTCGCTCCAAATTTATCACTGGGGCTCATTGCAGAAGGAATTGAAACTCCAGAACAAGAAGAACTACTTCGACAATTTGGATATAGTATAGGTCAAGGATTCTTGTTTGAGTCCGCTATAGATGCCAATCAAGTCATTTCAATTCTCAAACAGAATCAACCCTACCTAGAAAGTCATTACAATGCTTTAAGATAAAATCTTTAATAAACTTTCTCGCCTCTATTCATACTAAAAATAAACAATAAGTTTTTAAAAATTGTTCATAATATAAGCATAAAGATAATAAATCGGTGTTTTGGCACCATACATTGTCATAGGACAATAAGGAGCAATATATGAGTTATCACCATATCTTAGTTCCAGTCGATGGTTCTCCTACTTCACTCATTGCTGTTAATCATGCAGCAGCACTTGCTAAGGCCTTTGGTAGTAAAGTGACTCTAGTATATGCGCTTACTATAGATCCTTTTATTTCTGTAGAATTCATTGATAGTACAGAATTAGCACAGGATTATTTTAATAAAGCTAGAGCATCAATTCAGGGTATTTTAGACCAAGCGAAAGAACAATTTAGCCAGCATGGAATTTCTGTTGAAACAAAAATTGTTGAAGGTCAAACAATTCACACGGAAATTATTAAAGCAGCGACGGAGCTCAAAGCAGACTTATTAGTCATTGGCTCTCATGGTCGAAAAGGGTTTAAAAAGTTCTTCTTAGGAAGTGTGACTCAAGCTCTTTTAGGAGAAATTCATTTACCGGTATTAGTCGTAACTGAATAGTTTTTCTGAAGCTCAAAAAAACCGATCTTATGTAGATCGGTTTTTTTAATAGCCTGTTTTACTGAGCTTTATATGTAAATCTAATCAGAGATCCTGGGTTTTCTAATGTATTCGTTACAGAGCCATCATCTTTTTGGACATTTCCGGAAGTATCAGTCAATACATATAAAACATTCCCATCTGGACTTGCAATCACGTCACGATAACGGTTATTGCTCTTAAACATCGGCACAGCATCATCATAAGTAGCACTGTAAGTTGGATCTAGCTTAATACGGAAAATAACACCGCGCTTTAAAGATGGAACCAATAAGGTATTTTCCCAATCAGAAATTGCTTTTTTGCCTCCCTTATAGACATAAGCAGATGACGGCGCAACTGTTGGCCAGCAAATGTAGGTCATATCCCCACAGGTTGGGTCATTATAGTTATAGGTATCTTGGACGGTATATAAAGTTTTTAACGGCGGTACAAAGTTTTTACCAGTCCATTCAGACTCTTTAGTCACTGGAACGCCAGCTGCCACTTTTAAACCATTTTGTCCTAAATCTTTAATTTGTGCTTTATTGCTTGCTGCTGAATAATTTGCATAAGCATAACCGCTGTCATCTTTATAACCCGCTACATTTGGCCAGCCATAGTTACCACCTTTGACAATGAGGTTAATTTCATCGTCAGAGTTTGGACCTTGTTCAGATTGCAACAGTTTACCATTTGGAGTAAATGCCAAGCCCTGTGGATTACGATGACCGAGCGTATAAATATGACTAATTACACCGTTAAAGCTTGGATTATCTTTTGGAATACTTCCATCCAGATTTAAGCGTAATACTTTACCCATATAGGTATGATAGTCTTTGCCGCTCAGTTCCTGTTGAGTCGGCGTATGCTGTGCTTGATTTGGCAAGAATAAATAAGCCAGCTGGTTACGTCCCTGATCACCAATCGTATAGTAAATCTTTTGGTCTGGACCAATGACAAGGCGACCCGACTGATGGTCTTTCGATGAAGGTAATCCTGCTAATAAATCTACTGGTTTATCAAGAGTATCTGTTGCTTTGTTATAGGTATATCGACGAATAATAGTTTGATTGGGTAATTCTTTATCTGTAGATTTCGGATTTTTAAAAGTACCTGAAACATAGATATAAGGATTATTTTTAAAGTCAGGATGAAAGGCAAAACCCAATAAACCGTTTTGTCCATCAGCATCATTTACAATCTCAGGAACCTGAAAAACTGTTTTTACACTGCCCGACTCTGGATTCACTCTTAGAATCTTACCTGTTGCCCGCTCCGTTAACCAAATTTGATTATCAGGCCCCCACAACAAAGCATGTGGCTTATTTAAATTAGATAGAAGAACTTTCTTGTCAAAGCTTTCTGTTTTCGCTTTAGCAAATTGAGATGGTGTAAGAGGGACATCAGCAAATGCTGAATTGAGCGTAAGTAGCTGAGCAGCACCTAATAAAGTAATTTTAGCCAATAAATGTTTATTCATATGTCCACCTTATAAATTGTCAAAATTTTCCGAGAATTTTTAAACCGTTAATAAAGGGTTTGTAGGAGTTCTCTATATGATTTGTATTATGATGAATAACGAATCTATTAAAATCTAAATTTCTGAAAGGCTCTGTTGCATAAAAGTAGCAATTAAAAATGGATGAACACTCTCACAAAGTCTTTTTAAGATGAGTAACTTAAAGCTAAGTTTGATATATTTTTATACGTGCTCAATTAATTTTATATCTTAATGTTTTTTGAAATGGTCTTCTAAAGTTAGCACAATATCGCTATTAACCATGAATGCAGATCAGTACCCTTTCTTAAAAAAATTTCATAAACCCAATGATGAAAAGCATTCAATTATAAGGTTTTTGCTATGCAAATTTCCTAAGCTCAGGTTAGTCAACCTTAAAAACTTATGCTATTCTTCGGCCACTTTTAAAGCCTCAAATTCTCTATCATTATGACACTTACGCCACTTTAAGTTTATTTACCCTTACCCATTGTAAATAACTCATCACTGTTTAGTGATGTGGTGTAGTCGTTTGTGTTGATATATCGCATCACTAGCCTTTCCAAAATTTAGAACTATAGGCTATCCCCCTCATGTTAACGAATGTCCGAGAACAATGGTTCTCTAATGTCCGTGCAGACATTCTTTCCGGTCTTGTTGTTGGTCTTGCTTTAATTCCTGAAGCAATTGCATTTTCAATTATTGCGGGTGTAGACCCGAAAGTTGGGTTATATGCATCTTTTTGTATTGCAGTCATTATCTCATTTGTAGGCGGTCGTCCCGCTATGATTTCGGCAGCTACAGGTGCCATGGCTCTAGTCATGACTACACTGGTAAAGGACCATGGGCTTCAATACCTATTTGCAGCAACTGTTTTAACTGGCGCCATACAGATCTTAGCTGGATATTTCAAACTCGCCAAACTCATGCGTTTTGTTTCCAAATCAGTCGTTATTGGGTTTGTTAATGCCCTCGCCATACTCATTTTTATGGCTCAACTACCAGAATTAGTAAGCGTGACGTGGCATGTCTACTTATTGGTAGCAATTGGTTTAGCAATTATTTACCTATTCCCTTATGTACCCAAAATTGGAAAGTTTTTTCCTTCCCCTCTTATTTGTATTGTCGTCGTTACACTACTCGCCATTTTTCTAGGTATTGATATTCGAACAGTAGGTGATATGGGATCATTACCAGATACCCTACCTATATTTTTAATTCCAGATATTCCTTTTAATTTAGAAACACTGCTTATTATTCTTCCCTATTCATTAGCCCTTGCTGCTGTTGGTTTACTTGAGTCAATGATGACAGCAACAATTGTTGATGAAATGACGGATACACCAAGCGATAAGTTCCAAGAGTGTAAAGGTCAAGGGATTGCCAATATTGCCTCAGGCTTTATGGGAGGAATGGCTGGTTGTGCCATGATTGGCCAATCAATGATTAATGTAAAATCTGGTGGTCGCACACGCCTATCTACATTTTGTGCAGGCATATTTTTACTGATTTTAGTTGTATTTTTAAGTGATTGGTTAAAGGTGATTCCTATGGCAGCTCTTGTCGCTGTCATGATTATGGTGTCAATCAGTACTTTTGAATGGAAGTCGCTGATTCACTTTAAATCGAATCCTAAAAGTAGCAATGTTGTTATGATTGCAACTGTCATTGTTGTTGTGGCTACCCATAACCTAGCACTAGGCGTATTAACCGGTGTTTTACTTTCCGCGTTGTTCTTAGCCAATAAACTTGAAAATGATATTCATGTAAATACATCCATTGAAGGTGAAACGCGTGTGTATGATTTAAGAGGACAAATATTTTTTAGTTCTTCTGAAAAGTTCATGCAAGGGTTTAACTTTAAGGAAGATATAAAAGAAGTCATTATAGATCTTACACACTCACATATTTGGGATGTAACTTCAGTAGCAATGCTTGATTCGGCTATCAATAAATTTCAAAAAAATGGCATAAAAGTTACTGTACGTGGTTTAAATGAAGCCAGTTCCATCATGATTGATAAATATGGTACTCACGCTAAAATTTAAAAAAGGTCCTTCGGGACCTTTTACGATCTACAGATTAAATTTTTTATTAAGGAGATTTATACAACAAACGATTTGGACTACCAGATGGATTTTTTACCACATTACTACTTGCTTGATTTAAAAGATTAGTAGAGATGGTTTGTGGCGTCGCAGTGGGTGTACTTTGCAGCATTTCAGCAACGACGCCTGCAACATGTGGCGTAGCCATCGATGTTCCATTTAGAACTTTAGTAGCCGTATTACTGCCTATCCAAGAAGAATTAATTTGGCTTCCTGGTGCAAAGATGTCAACACAGCTTCCATAATTAGAATAGCTGGCTCGCGTATCAGTATTATCTGTAGCAGCAACTGTAAGTGCTTTACTTACTCTTGCTGGTGAGGCACTGCAAGCATCAGTATTTGAGTTTCCAGCAGCCACGACCATGACATAACCATTATCAAATAAATTTTCAACTGCACTATCTAAAGAGGTACTCGCATCCCCACCTAATGACATATTCACAACAGCCGGTTTTTTACCATTTTTTAATATCCAATCTAAACCAGCAATCACATTACTAGATGCACCAGAGCCATCACATCCTAAAATCCGGATTGGAACCAAATTTACATTCTTAGCAACACCATAAGTACTTCCGCCAACCGTTCCTGCGACATGTGTACCATGCCCATTACAGTCAGTTGTACCATTCCCATCCGATATTGCGGTATACCCGCTTAATACCCGCCCAGAAAATTGTTGATGGCTAGACAATATACCTGTGTCAACAATATAAGCTGTCGTACCAGAACCCGTCTGTAAATATGAATAAGCAGAATTTAAAGGTAAAGCTTTTTGGTCAATACGATCTAGTCCCCAATCCGGATTACTCTGCGTAGTGGCATCAATTTTCATGACTGTATCGTTTTCTATAGACAGTACTTGCGGATTTTTTTTCATTGCTTCGACAAAAGCAGTAGCCGCTGTATCGGGTAAATAAATTGCGAAACCCTGAAGTACAGTGTCGTACGACTGTAGAATCTTACCTCCATGTTGCTTAGCAATATTCTGGGCAAAACCTATAGATGGTCCAGCATCTTTATTAAGAATAACAATATATTGGTTTTTAATAATTCCCTTTGCTTGAGAAGAATCTAGTAAAGAGATTGTTGTGTTTGGTGCTGCATGGGCTAGATTGACGGCGACCAATGTTAAGAAAGCAGCCGATACTTGGCAAAACTTCATGAAAAATCTCCATATCTTTTATTCATACATCGTTGTTATGATTTGTACTGTCGTTATATTTAAGAATTAAAACATTTTTGGTAAGAAATTTTGATTGGCCTCTCCCTACATCAAAACTAAATCATATTTTCATAAAACTTTGTTTTGTACAACGCTAGTATCTTTTTTAGATCAAAAATGTGAACCAATTCTAAAAATCAGAGAAGTATAGATTTGGGTTTAAAGATTAATTATTATTCTTGACTATAAAACTTCAAGAAGGATTTACAATATAAAAATATATAATCATTACCAATAATATAAAAGTAGAAAGTGCAAGATAGGTACCAACTGTATTAAAACTTCGCAAAAATTTCCAGATATCCATAAAAATATAATAAAACAATTATTTATAAAAATTATTTCAGACTTTAAATAAATCAGCAACCAGAAGAGGTTTACAATTTTTTTAACTATAAAGGTTCAGTATCAAATACGTAAAAAAATATTACTTCAAAAAAATATAAATATATTATGTAATTATAAATTATTCTTGATTTTTAGTTCAGGCAACTCCAATTTCTGTCCCGCTAAATGATGTTTACAATTAAGAGAGTATTAAATAAAACCTTCTTCTATAAAATAATAACAACGTCCAATAATACTTATGCTCGGATTAAATGTTGGTTTTTCAAGGCTACCGTTAAAGGACCACTGATTCCCATTAGAAAAGGGATGCTCTACCGGAATATAGTGGAGATGCCCACAAGCCGGACACATATGTTCATACATCCCACCCTCAAAATATTGTACTTTCATAAAGGCTCCTTTTTAAATAAAAAAGCCAACCCATATGAGCCGACTCAATCTATCCACATAAGAACACTACCTATTATTTAATTATTCGTTATAGTTTTCTCTTTTTGTTTTTCTACTTTTACTTTAACCAAGAGATATTACAGATTGATGAAGATTTTTTTAATTATGTTGTACATAAATTTTATTATTAAATGCTTTTATAAGAACACATTTAAAAACTATAGATTCCAAATAAGTTCTAAAATCATAATAAATAACTATTATATTTTACTTTTAATTAAAAAATAAAAAAGTCCGTATCTTGGGAAGCTACGGACTTAAAAACTCATCTAAACAACAGCTAAACATTTTGTCGCTTAGTGAGAAAGCACTATCTTTTTAATCTAATTAAGTTCTATATTAAGGTCAAGAACAACTCGCACTTTCTGTAAAAATCAGGGTAAGTTGTGATTTATCTCACATTTCTTATGATCGGCTTAGGTTAAGAATTTTATAAAACAATATTATATATATTATCTTTCAAATACTTAACTTAATATATGCCTAAAATAATACTCTAAAATCGTATAATGATTAATGTGAGGAATAAGTGTAAAAGATACTAATCCCTGTTCTTGATCTTTTTTACTTTCAAAATAGTTTTGGCTTTGCCATTTCAATTCTTCGAGTTCAAGTTCTCCACATAAAATTTTGCACGGGATAGCAATCCGCTCTTTATGATGAATTGGGCTATATTTCAAAATATCTTCTTTTGTCAAATTCAGTGCATGATTTAAATGAGTCTTTTGTATTGGCTCTAAATCATAAATTCCACTTAATAAGACCACCTCAGATATGAGCGGATGGCCTACAACTAATGCGCCGAGATGTGCTCCAGCTGAGTGACCAACCAACATAACTTCATTGGTTCTCCACTCTTGCTTTGCAATAAAATCGAGCGCTTCATGAACTTGAGTCACAATATCTGCAATTTTACTCTGGGGTGCTAAATCATATTCCAACAGAATACATTGAATACCTTGCGCTAAAACATGGGGAGCGACAAATGCAAAATCTGATTTCTCACACCACTGCCAATATCCACCATGGATAAAAATAATGGTTTTATTCGCCTGTTCTACAGGAAATAAATCCAACGTTGATCTGGGATGAACACCATATTGAATATCTCGGATATGTCTATATTTTTGATAGCTCACCAAGCTTCTTATCCGAAAGTCAGTCAGTATCTCATCCTCATTAGGCACTGTCGTCGCATTATCATATTCTCTCATGCTTTTCTCACTTTAATGATTCTTCATGAGCACTTAAAGAGAGCTTGGCTGATGAGCGTTTTAAATAGTAGAAAAAGGTAAGAACGATAATTAGAGGAACACCAAATTGTAAAGTTGACTTAAATTCGTTAGTAAACCAAGTCGTAACCGTGATACTTAAAATTGCAATTAATCCCAACATAGAAATTAACCGACTAGCAGGAACTTTAAACTTTAACTGTAAACCTTGTTGCGCCATATTTCTTCTAAAAAACATGTGGGTAACAAAGATGCTGCCCCACGTAAACAATGCTCCAAACATGGATAGCGCAATCATAATCGGGAAAGCCGAAGCAGGATTAATCGTATAGACAATGCTCGCAATACCAATACCAACAGCAGACAAGAGCAGCGCGTTAACGGGTACACCATTGCTACTAATGCGCCCAAAGAGTTTCGGTGCGTCACCAGCTCGTGACAAGCTAAACAACATACGTGTTGAGATATAGAGCATGCTGTTCATTGCCGATAGAGCTGCGACAATTACAATGAAGTTTAAAATACTGTCTGCATATGGAACGCCTACAATCTTCATTACCATTACAAAAGGACTAGTCGCCTCAGAACCAATTAAATCTGTCCATGGAACAAGCGCCACAATTAAAAATAAAGACAATAAGTAAAACAGGATTAACCGAATAGCCGTACTTTTAAAGGCTGTTTTAACAGCTTGTTCCGGATCTTTAGCCTCACCTGCCGCAACAGCAATCATTTCGATACTTAAATAGCTAAATATTGAAATAATGACCCCAATCCAGACCCCACTAAAGCCGTGGGGAAAAAAGCCACCATGTTCTGTTAAATTGGAAATGACTTGCCCAGTTCCTTCATGACTTTGAGTCAAGATGCCAACAGATAGAAGAATAAATACAATAATGGCAAAAACTTTAATGGTCGAAAACCAATATTCAACCAATCCAAAAGCTTTAACACTATATGCATTCACCACCAGCAAGGTCATTGAAAAAAAAGCAATCCAGATCCAAGAACCAACATGTGGGAACCATAATTTCATATAGTCAGCAACTGCTGTGATTTCTGTGCCCACGGCTAATACAATGCATGCCCAATAGCAATAACGGACTAAAAACCCGGCAAGTGGACTAATATAATGTTCTGCATAGGCTCCAAAGGAACCTGAAGTGGGATGCTGAACTGTCATTTCAGCTAAACAAGCCATGATAGCAAATGCAATTAAACCACCAATGGCATAGCTTACAATGACTGCTGGGCCAGCAAAGCTGATTGCAAACTTGCTTCCCATAAACAGTCCTGTACCAATCGCTCCACCAATTGCAATCATTCCCATTTGTTTTGCGGATAATTTCTTATGTAAGCCCGCTTCTCTATTTTGTATTTCGTCAAAGCTACTCATAGGCCCTCCTAGCCTTTTGCTGATTTTGATTTCCTGAATATCAGGTCACTTCGCCTCTAACCAGATAACGCTCATTTTTCCATTCGTTATTCAGCATAATTTGCTTAAGATGCTGTACAGCATTCCAAACATCTTCAAAACCTAGATATAGGGGAGTAATTCCAAAACGTAATACTTCTGGCTCTCGGTAATCGCCGATTACGCCTCGGGCAATGAGTGCCTGAATAATTTCATAGCCATATTCATGGCGATAACTCACATGGCTACCACGATATTGATGAGCCAAAGGTGTAATGAGTTTAAAACCAAATTGACCACATTCCTGATGGACGAGTTGAATAAAAAAATCAGTCAATTTAAGAGATTTCTCGCGTATTTTTTGCATATCCACTTGCAAGAAAATATCGACACCACATTCAATCAAACTCATAGAAATGATGGGCTGAGTTCCACATAGGTAACGACGGATACTATTGGCTGGCTCATAATGCTGTGCCATATCGAATGGCTTCCTGTGACTCCACCAACCCGATAAAGGTTGCCAAAACTGGTCACGATGCTTTTGATTTACCCATAACAAAGCAGGAGAACCTGGGCCACCATTTAAATATTTATAAGTACATCCAATCGCAAAATCACTATTACTCTGGTTTAGATCCATAGGAACTGCACCAACTGAGTGGCATAAATCCCAAATAATCAAAGCATCTTTAGAGTGAATTTGTTGATTAATAGATGCCATATCATAGAAATATCCGGTCCGATAATTCACATGAGAAAGTACAACTACTGCTACGTGCTTTTCTAATACCCGTGATAAATCATCTACGCCATCAATCAATTCAACTTGATAACCTTGGTGAATTAAATCAATGAAACCCTCAATAATATAAATGTCTGTTGGGAAAGCATCTTTTTCCGCCACAATAATTTTACGTTCTGGAAATTTTTCGGCTTGAATTTTTACCGCAGCTGATAGAACTTTAAATAAGTTCAGAGTAGTAGAGTCAGAAATAACAACTTCACCCTGCTCTGCACCAACAAGTTTAGCTACTTTATCGCCAAGTCGAGTAGGTAAACCCCACCAATCTGCTTTGTTCCAGCTATTAATTAAGTCCTCTCCCCATTCTTGGGAAATAATATGCTGAGCAACATCTAATGATTTCTTCGGTCTCGCACCTAAAGAATTACCATCTAAATAAATCACTTCTTTTGGAAGCGCAAATTCCTCTTTAAATTTTTTGAGTTCATCTTCCTGATCCCAATAGAGACACTGTTCATGAGTAATCATTTGTTATTTCACCTATTTCAACATTTCCTTTGTTTTAGAATTTTATCATGGCAATTCTTATGATTTATTCGATAATATTTGATTAAAATCTTTAATTTTCGTATAAAATTCCAAATACAATTAAAAAATCCGGATGAAATTCTAAAATGAATATAGATGCAATCGATCTAAAAATCTTAAAGCATTTGCAAGATAACGCGCGGTTAAGTAACCAGGAACTTGCCGATCTCGTTAATCTTTCAGCATCGGCTTGTCATCGACGCGTTAAAATTTTAGAGGCAAATGGAGTAATTGAAAAATATCAGGCAAAAGTTAATTATGAAAAATTAGGCATAAAAATTGAGGCAATTGTCGAAATTAAACTTGCACAATTAACCGAAAACGATCACAACTTTTTTTTAAGTCAGATCAAAAATTTTGATGAAGTCATTAATGCTTATATTATTACAGGCGAATCTAATTATGTTTTGCACGTTGCGACTAAAGATTTAAATTCGTTTTCCCATTTTGTCATTAATACCTTAAACAAAATTAAAGGTGTCGTCAGTATTAATTCCAAAATCATTTTACAGAAGATTGTGCAGAAACCGCTTTAACCTTCTTATGAAAAAATTATCGTTTATTAAAGAGTTATTCTATGATTGAAACTGAACGTCTAATCCTAAGACAATGGAAAGAAAGTGACTTTGAACCTTTTATCAAAATGGGCCTAGATCAAGACGTCATGCAATTCTTCCCAAGCCTCCTAACACCTCAAGAAAGTCTTAACTTAATCCAGAAAATTTCACGTCTCATTGATGAAAATGGTTGGGGCTTTTGGGCAGTAGAATTAAAAGAAAGCCATCAATTTATCGGGTTTATTGGTTTACACAACCAACCTGAGCAATTTGATTTTTCTCCATGTGTCGAAATCGGTTGGAGACTTGCAAAAGAATTCTGGAAACAAGGTTATGCTAGCGAAGGAGCAAAAGCTGTTTTAGACTATGGTTTTAATATACTTAATTTAGATAAGATCGTTTCATTCACAGCTACTCTTAATACACCTTCTCAAGCTGTAATGGAGCGGATAGGAATGCAAAAAGTTAAAAACTTTGATCACCCCAAAGTGCCTCTCCATCATGAATTAAGAGCGCATGTGCTATATGAGATCACTAACTTTTCATTCAATTTATGATTAAAGTTAAAACTTACGCCTTTAGACAACTAAAAATGTGAAAATGCTTACTCATCGAAATCATACCCAACAGAAGTAGACTGTTCCCAATATTCATGGATTTTATTTGCTATTTCTTCTTTTTCCATTGTAGTCAGTACGTAAAAGAGTTTGGCCTCTTTATTTTTTCTTAGAATTAATAAGTTGTAATAATCATACTCGGGTCCACTAAGCCCTAGTGTAGGTTGCGATTCACAGTGTTTTTCTGCTTTGTAGTGCCATTCAAGCTTATAAGTATCGAGGCCATCGGCAGCATTGATTACGATACCGTCATTGGTTCCACCAATAAATCCAATTTTCATTGCTTTCTCTAAATTCTTATTAGGATAATTTTCAATATAGCGCTAATTGAGTACTCTTCAATTTATATATTGTTTATCAAAAAGTATCGTATGTAACTATAATTAGAGAAAACTATTAGATAATCATTTGGATTTCTAATTTAGAAGATGCTGACTATTGTTTTACTCAAAATAAAGGAAGAATTTTCTACTAAACTGTTTCATTATTATTTTTTGTTTTGCAAACTTCCGCGTTATAATTTCAAACCATTTATCTTCCCTATCCATACCATTAATCTATACAATTTTTAGAAAAATTAATGGATGGAGCTTTGAATTAATTTATGATTTTAAAAGGATATATGGTAGATGTGTCTTAGAAAGTTTGCTTTGAATGATTTTGGAGATATTTAAAAATATGTCTAAAATCATAATGTTTGACATGGATGGTACGCTATTAGACTTAGCTTTTGATGACTTCATTTGGAATGAATGTCTCCCGATGAGACATGCGCAAATACATCAAATTCCCCTCGCCGAGAGTAAAAAAAAGCTATATCAGTTTTATCAATCACATCGGCACACTCTTGTTTGGTATTCATCAACCTATTGGACAAAAACAGTAGGCGTTGATGTACTCAAATTACAACAAGAATTTCAATCTAAAATCCAAGCACGCTCGGGCTGTCTTGAGCTTCTACAGCAACTTAAAGAACTAGGATACACCTGTTGGCTAGTGACTAATGCTGACCGCCCTAGCTTACGCTTAAAACTCGATAATATTGCAATCGAACATTTTTTTGACGTAATCATATCAAGCGAACAAGTTGGTTATGCAAAAGAAGATATTAATTTTTGGAAAGAACTCCAACGATTACACTCCTTCAATCCAGATGAAACAATTTTTATTGACGATACGACTCCCGTGTTAAAAACAGCAGAAAAATTTGGTATTAAACACTTGTTTACTATCTCACAGCCCTCAAGTCTAAATGTTATAAGACAGCATCAGGAACTAGAATATAAAGCACTAGATCGACTTACAGAGTTGCTGTCTATATTGAATCAAATTGATAGAAAGGATAACGATGTCAAAATTGCGTGAAGACGATGCTGTAGAGACCATGCGTGTTGACAAATGGTTATGGGTTGCTCGTTTTTTTAAAACTCGTTCAATTGCTAAAGCAGCAATCGAAGGAGGTAAAGTACATCACAATAATGAACGTGTAAAAGTTTCCAAAGAAATTCGAGTGGGAATGGAGCTTATTATTCAGCAAGGGTTTGATAAAAAAACTGTTGTGATAAAAGCGCTTTCTAATACACGTGGCCCAGCGCCAGTTGCACAGCAACTTTATGAAGAAACCGAAGTGAGTATTGCTAGACGGGAGTTGATTGCATCCCAACGAAAATTGCATAATCTAGCTCGACCTGACCATAGACCGGGTAAAAAGGATCGTCGACAAATTATTCGGTTTAAACAGGAGAATGATCAAAATTGGTCATACGATGATGAATAAAAACGTCGAGTTGTGTCGCACACACACATACAACACATAGAAGCTATAGAAAAAATCTGTCACTATTAACCTAGTGAAACAAGTTGAGATTCAATGCATCCACTTGGGTTAAACGTGATGAACATAGAGTATTGAGGTTTTTGAGATGGATGAGAATAAAAGCAAAGCATTACAAGCCGCGCTAAGTCAAATTGAGAAACAATTTGGCAAAAATACGGTGATGCGTCTCGGTGACAACACTGTTCAAGCTGTTGAAGCTGTATCTACAGGCTCTTTGACTTTAGATATTGCATTGGGGATTGGCGGTTTACCAAAAGGCCGTATTGTTGAGATTTATGGTCCAGAATCTTCTGGTAAAACCACAATGACTCTACAAGCGATTGCACAATGTCAAAAAGCTGGCGGTACTTGTGCATTTATCGATGCAGAGCATGCATTAGATCCACAATATGCACGTAAACTCGGTGTAGACATTGATAACCTGCTTGTATCACAGCCTGATAACGGTGAACAAGCTCTTGAAATTGCGGATATGCTAGTTCGTTCTGGTGCAATTGATATGATTGTTGTCGACTCAGTCGCTGCACTTACCCCTAAAGCAGAAATTGAAGGTGAGATGGGTGACTCTCATATGGGCTTACAAGCTCGCTTAATGAGTCAGGCACTTCGTAAAATTACTGGTAATGCTAAACGCTCAAACTGTATGGTTATTTTCATTAACCAGATTCGTATGAAGATTGGGGTAATGTTTGGTAGCCCTGAAACTACGACTGGTGGTAACGCATTGAAGTTCTACGCTTCTGTACGTTTAGATATTCGCCGTATTGGTCAAGTAAAAGAAGGCGATGAAATCGTCGGCTCTGAAACTCGAGTTAAAGTTGTTAAAAACAAAATGGCTCCTCCTTTCAGAGAGGCTCTTTTCCAAATTCTCTATGGTAAAGGCACAAACCAGCTAGGCGAACTTGTAGATTTAGCTGTACAGCAAGATATCGTACAAAAAGCAGGTGCTTGGTATTCATATCAAGGTAATAAAATTGGTCAAGGTAAGAACAATGTTATTCGCCACTTTGAAGAGAACCCTCAAATGGCTGGAGAGATTGAACGTAATATCCGTGAACAACTGTTAACAACAGGTACTAATACTGCTCAAGTTGAAGATGAGGAAGAAGCTGATCTTTTATTAGAATCTTAATTGCTCATTCTTCATAAAACGCCCTTCGGGGCGTTTTTTTACAAGGGAATCCTAATATGTTCAAAAGAACTGAAGAACAGTCTCAACAACGAACTCCGCTTACTGGCCAGCGTTTACGCTCTTATGCATTTGCTTTACTAACTCGCCGAGACTATTCAAAAGCAGAACTTACTGAAAAATTGACTCGTTATGCTCAGAACCCAGAAGAGGTTAAGCAACTCGTTGAAGAGCTATCTGAACAAAATTATCAAAGTGATCAACGTGTTGCTGAACAAATGCTTGCTAGCCAAATTCGTAAAGGTAGAGGACCAAAACGTATTCAACAAGCTTTAAAAACTAAACAGCTTGAAAATGATTTAATTGCAGATGAAATTCATGATATTGATTGGGTCGAGCAAGCGTATGAGCTCAAAGTGAAAAAATTTGGTGAAGAAGTGGAAAAAGATCCAAAGCTTAAAGCAAAACAGATTAGATTTTTACAATATAGAGGATTTGATTTAGATGTAATTATAAAAGCAGTCCAACGAAAAGTGGACTAATAAGAATGGTGGCAGCCCCACTAGCAAAACTTCGGCACATCATAGATCTGCTACCGTTGCTACCTTCCGGTCCTGGCGGGGTTCACAGAGTACAATTGCGAAGCCACCAGCAGGGCTACCATTGCCAGACAAAGTATAGAGATTTTTAAAAGAGTTGCAAGCCTTCTTCCCAGTTTTAAGCAAGTTTATGTTTCGATTGATTAATTCATCAGCAAAAATACATAACTTTCTATACTTCTCTCTCCCTTATTCTTTTTTGTATCTTATTTTGGATAAAATATGCTTGAAGATTGTAAACTATTCTTGCATTTATATTGTTAGCTGTTTTAATTGCATTAACCAATTAAAACCTTAGATAGTTAAGAGAATAGTTTATATATTCCTTTCCCAAGTTGGCTTTTACATAAAATTATGGACCTATACTCATGCGATTGATGAAGCATTCTTTATTATTTATTGCCTTAATGAGCACTACCTCTCTCTATGCCAACATTCCAATTGAGTCTCGCGGTTTAAGCCAAAGCGGTGGTAGTCCAAGTAACACTTCTTCTAATAATGTTTCGGTACCTAGTAACCTAAACTGGGAATTAATGCAAAAAAACCAACAATTAGAAAATGATATACGTACCTTACGTGGGCAATTAGAAGAGCAATCAAACGATATTGAACAATTGAAAAAAGATTTATCTAATCGTTATACTGACCTAGATCAGCGCTTAGAACTCCTTAATCAAAAAGTTGATCCTGAAAGTACGCAACCAGATAATTCTGGGAACAGTGATACTCCGGCTACGGCAAGCACAGGAACCTCCACAGTAGATAATAAAGTAGTAAATGCTCCCCCACCAACAAGCAGTCCATCTACCACTCCTCCACCACAACCAGAAGCGTCTCAACCACCAGCACAAAATCAATCAAACCCAGTAGAGCTTGAAAAGGCTGCTTACACTGTAGCTTTAGACGCCTATAAGCAGGGTGGCGCAAAAAAAGCCATCGCTCCAATGCAAAACTTTATTAAAAATCATCCAAATAGTGTTTATACTGGAAATGCTTACTTTTGGTTAGCTGAATTTAATTTAGCAACTGATCCAGTAAACTACAATGAGGCAAAAAAGAACTACAATGTAGTAGCAACTCAATATCCAAATTCTAGTAAAGCTCCTCGCGCCCTGTATCAACTCTATAGCATTGTTAAAGATGTCGATAAAAATCCAGCCTCAGCAAACCAATATAAAACTAAGATTTTAAGTCAATATCCAAAATCTGAAGAAGCCAAATTTTTTAATAAATAATAATTTTAAGCAAAAAAAAGACACTGCATATTGCAGTGTCTTTTTTTAATATATTGTCTTAGCGCACAATGCCACGTTCTGACTGTTCAACAGAGTCAATTAATAATTGAGCTTCAGGAACATTCGGAAGAATATCATTTTTAATCTGCTCAACAGCTTGAACAGAGGTAAGCCCTGATTTAAAAATTAACTTATAAGCCTCTCTGAGGCCTTGAATTGTATTTTTAGACCAACCCTTTCTACGCATTCCTTCGATATTAATACCAAATGCATGGGCTGGGTTACCAGAAGCCATAACGTAAGCTGGTACATCCTTTAAAATTAGTGATGCTCCACCCACCATACTGTAAGAATCGATTTTACAGAATTGATGAATACCTGAATTACCACCAATAATGATGTGATCACCTATATGTACATGTCCGGCAACACCGACATTATTCGCGAAAATATTATGATCACCAACAATACAATCATGTGCAATATGTGTGTTAACCATCAATAGGTTATGACTTCCTATTTTAGTTAAAGCATTATCTTGCACAGTTCCTCTATGTAAACTGCAATGCTCACGAATTAAATTATGATCACCAATCTCTAACCAAGTTTCTTCACCTTGATATTTCAAGTCTTGGCAAACCTCACCAACACTTGCGAACTGGAAAATCTCATTATTTTGACCAATTTTGGTAAAACCACCCACTACTACATGTGAATGTAGCTTAGTACCCGCACCAATCGTCACATTTGGACCGATAACGCAATAAGGTCCTATCTGGACATCTGGAGCAATCACTGCAGATGGATCAATAATGGCCGTAGAATGAATTAAGTCGTGATTGCTCATGCCTGCTCTGTTTTTTGGTGTGAAATCATAATTTCAGCGGTTGTTGCTACAATACCGTCAACGGTAGCCGTACAGTTATATTTGTAGATACCGCGTTTTTGCATTACTAATTCAGATTTTAATACAAGTTGGTCACCGGCAACTACTTGTTTTTTAAATCTAACCCTTTCCGCACCAGCAAAGAGGAATAAAGAACCAGGTTTCGGTGTTTCATTGTTCATAATAAACCCTAGAACGCCTGAAACTTGAGCTAATGCTTCTACAATTAGAACACCAGGCATAATTGGATATTCTGGGAAATGTCCCTGTAGAAACTCTTCATTGATAGACACATTTTTATAGCCAACAATACTATTGTCAGTAACTTCAGTCACACGATCAACCAATAAGAATGGGTAACGATGCGGCAAATATTGACGAATCGTTTGAATCTGCATTGGTAATTCAGGGATGGCAAATTTAGGTGTAGTTGACTCGGTCATAATATTCTATTTACGCAAATTAAAGGTTGATTCAAGAGACTCTATTTGAGCTTGTATATGATCAAGTCGTTTAGTGATTTGGGTCAATGGCACATCTGCTAATTGTCGCAAGCGTACAATTGTCTTTTTCCAATGGCTATTTTCAAATAATCCAATTCCTGAAGAGTAAGTTCCAGCTTCAGAAATATTTTTTGTGACCATTGACATTCCTGTCAAAGTCACATTATCGGTAATAGAAAGGTGCCCTGATACACCGCAAGCCCCTGCTAGAATACAGTTTTTGCCAATTTTAACACTACCAGCAATTCCGCATTTAGCAGCGATAGCTGTATTTGAACCAATATGAACGTTATGCGCGATTTGCACAAGGTTATCAATAATTACCCCATCTTCCAAAATTGTGTTGTCGAGTGCACCTCGATCAATACTACAATTTGAACCAATACGAACATCATTACCAATAATAACTGAACCCAATTGAGCAATGCGATGCCACTTTCCTTGATATGGCGCAAAGCCAAAGCCTTCACTACCAATTACAGTACTTGCGTGAACTCGCACACGATCAGATAATTTAGATTCACCAGTAATGGTGACATGAGCATCAATAAAACAATCTTTTCCAATTTCCACATTATCATCCAGTCGAGTATGAGACTGAATAATCGTATTATCGCCTACCACACAATTTTCGCCAATGACGACGTAATGACCAATATATGCTGTTTCGGAAATGATCGCAGAAGGGTGAATTTGAGCTGTACTTTCTATACCTACCGATGTGATTTTTTTCTCAAAAACATGAGTAAGTATGGCAAAAGCTAAGTAAGGATTATCAACAATAATAAAATTTTGTTTGTCAGGAAGCTGTTCTTTAATAAGGCTTGTAACAATGTACGCACCCGCACGGCTAGCCTTTGCTTGGTCAATATACTTTTCGCCATTCACGAAAGCAATTTGATGAGTTTCAGCATTTTCTAAACTTGCTAAGTTTATAAACTGAAGACTACCCGTACCTACTAGCTCACCATTTACGAGGTGAGCTAGTTCATCTAAACGATAATGTTGCACTTTCATTAATTTATTTCATTGAATTAACCTTTTGTATCATTTTATCAGTTAAATCATATTTAGCGTCATAGGCAACGGTTGAATTTTTATTCAAAATGAAGTCAAGATTATTTTCTTTTCGTAATTGTTCAGCTGCTTGCTTCACACGATTCTCAAAAGTTGAATTCATTCCTTGCAAACTAGTCTGAACTTTAGACTGCAAACCTTGTTGAGTCGAATTAAATTCATTGAGTTTTGTCTGATATTGCGCTTGAAGCTTTTTAATATCATCTTCTTTCATTTTTTGCCCTTGTGTTTGGGCTTGACGCTGAAGGCCTTCCAACTCTTTACCTAACTGCTCAAGACGAGTTGTAGTTGGCTTAACTGATTGATTTAAACTTGCGTTTTGTTGTTTTAAATAAGCACTGCTTTCAACAACTTTAGCAAGATCAATAACACCATAACCCGCAGCGTTGGTCATAGCAGAAACTGTCAGACCTAGTCCTAACATTAATATATTTAATTTTTTCATTTAAATTTGTGTCCTTATTTCATGTTTAGTCAAGTCGTACTTAGAAAGTACGACCGATTTCAAACTGGATCTCTTTGGTTTCATCACCAGGCTTATCATTTAGAGGGAATGCATAGCTAAGAGATAATGGTCCAATCATGGTAATCCATGTGAAACCAACACCTACGCTGTAACGCATATTACCTAAGTCGAAACCATAGTTATCTTCACAGTATTTTTTAGCGTCTGCAATTTGCTGGCCATTCATAATCATAGAATAAGAACCAACGTCGCACTTGGTATCAAATACTTGTCCACCTTCAGCAAAAATAACTGGGCGTACTTGACGAGTCCAATCTCCTTTGAAAGGTAATGGTAAAGCGAGCTCTGTACCAAATTGCACAAGAGCGTTACCACCTACTTCCTCTGGAGAAGAGTCATCTTTTTGCTCTTCTTGTAAATTTACACTTGAATATTTCGGACCCAAGGTGCTGTTATCATAACCACGAACAGAGCCATAACCGCCCGCATAGAAGTTTTTATAGAATGGCAAATCATTACCATAGCCTAACTTACCATAGCCGCGAAGTACAAAACCTGTAGTACCAATAGGGAAGAATGCCTGAGCATCATAAGTTGCTTTCTGGTATTCAACATCACTACCCGGCAAACCAATTTCCAAGCCTACACGATGTGACATACCTGATGTTGGGAAAATTGGGCGGTTTAATGTATTATATGACCAACCTAAATTTAAGTTATAAGTAAAAAACTCACCTTCAAATGCATTTTCATATTCTCTTTCGCCACCCTCCTTACATTTAGTGCCGGTGATAACACCACCTTCTTCTATAGGAATTTGATTCTCAATTGGGCAGTAAGTCTCTGTGCCTGTTGCTTTACCACCATTAGCCTTCAAGTAGTCACGGACATAGGTAGAAACAAAGGGACCTGTGGTTACTTTAGTATTATCAATACCAACTGAGGCACTTAAACTTTGATTTTCATCAATTGGATAACCAAAACTTAAACTACCACCGAAACTATCGGTAACGTAGTTATTAACGTTATAGTCATCATTAAGTTTAGTTTTACGATAATAAACGTTATAACCGCGGCTTACACCGTCAATTGTAAAGTAAGGGTCGGTAACACTTAAGTTATAGTAATCTTGAGTTTCAGAACGAGATAAATCGATCGATACACGATTACCCGTTCCCATAAAGTTAGTTTGGCTCAAACCTGCCTGGAATGTGATACCACCACTTTGTGAGTAACCTACCGCTAACGTTGTAGTTCCCGAGTGCTGTTCTTCAACATTTACGTTTAAATCCACCTGATCTGGTGAGTTTGGAATACGAGCTGGTTTAATATCAACTGTTTTAAAGAATCCTGTACGCTCTAAACGAACCTTAGACAAATCAATTTTTTCATTACTGGCTAAAGCACCTTCCATTTGACGCATTTCACGACGTAATACTTCATCGGCAGTTTTACTGTTGCCTGTAAAGTTAATACGACGTACAGTGACTTGCTGACCTGGGTTTACATAGTAATTTAAGTCAACAACACCTGTGTCATTATTAATTTGCGGAACAATATTCACATCTGCAAAGTAATAACCAGCATTACCGTATTTACGCAATAATAATTGCTTAACAGCATTCACTTTTTCTTGTGAATAAGTATCGCCATCTTTATAGATTTTTAAAGCTTGTAATTCTTCAGGTTTATAAAGTGCGTCACCTAAAAACTTGGTTTGACCAAATTTAAACTGACTGCCTTCCTCTACAGCAACTTCAATAAAGATGTTCCTTTTATCTTCACTAATATTAAGCTGTGAGTTATTGATATGGAAATTGATATAACCTTTATTGAGATACATCGCACGCAAAGCTTCAAGGCTCGCTGCCATTTTCTCTCTCGCATAACGGTCATTACGCGTTACAACAGAAGCCCAACCACTTTCTTTAACTGCAAAGGCTTGTTTAATTTCGCTGTCTTTAAAAACAGTATTACCAATAATATTGATATTAAAAACTTTAGCGGCTGTACCTTCATTAAAATTTAATTTAAGTTCAACACGGTTATTTGGACGAGCGATCGTATCAACGGTTACATCAGCATCGTAACGACCTTGCTGGGTATATTGCTGCTCTAATTCAGTTTCAATTGTTTGTAAAGCCGATTTCTTGAAAACTTCGCCTTCAGCAATTCCCATTTTTTTGAGGCCCTGTTCCAGTGCCTCTTTAGGAATAAGTTTATTACCCTTAAATTCAAGTTTTGAAATAATTGGGCGTTCTACAACATTAAAAACTAAAGTATCATTATCTCTTGATGCTTTAATATCGTCAAAAAGTCCAGTGGCATACAATGTTCGAATTGCTTCTGCGATCATCGGTTCATTAACGCGATCGCCACTGTTGATTGGCAACATAGTATAAACATTTGCAGGAGTAAGACGGACCAACCCATCTACGCGAATATCTCGAACAACGAAATCATCAGCTGCATATGCTTGTTGTACCGCTGCCATAGCGCTAACAAGTGCCAAAGGCATTAAAAAATGTGTGTGCCGCATGCCAGTTTTTTCCAGTAAGTTATAAGTCCATATACGTTTACAAACGCATAAAATCATTAAATAAAGCCAAAAGCATCATACTACCGAGCAGTACCATACCAATTTTTAGACCAAACATTTGTATTTGTTCAGAAACAGGCTTCCCTCTAATAGCTTCAATAATGTAATAAACCAGATGTCCACCATCTAGCATTGGAATTGGTAATAAATTTAAAATTCCAAGACTTACGCTCATTAAAGCCATAAATGAGATAAAAGTCTGCCATCCCATTTCCGCACTTTGTCCTGCTACTTTCGCGATTGTAATTGGTCCAGAAAGATTCTCTAAACCAATTAAACCCTTAACCATTTTCACTATTGAACTCAATATCATGCTAGAGATTTGACCAGTTTTATCTAGTGACATCTCGAAAGCTTGTATTGGAGTATATTGAATTGTTTGCTTATATGCGTCAGGAATTGTAATTTTTCCTGCATCACTTTTCACGCCCAAAACACCGCTCACTTGCCCCATGTTGTCCCGTTTTCCTTGAGGCATGACTTGCAAATGAACTAATTGACCATTACGTAAAACATCAATATTGAGTAATTTTTCTGGAGAATGTTGTACGACCTCGACAACATCAAACCAGTCTTTCATTGCTTGACCATTAATTGAAACAATACGATCGCCTACTTTCATTCCTTGACGAATTGCAGCTCCATCTTGAGTCAATTCAGTGATAACAGCTGGAATAACAGGACGA
The DNA here is from genome assembly GCF_027855175.1 of Acinetobacter sp. AOR14_HL. Classification (NCBI taxonomy): domain Bacteria; kingdom Pseudomonadati; phylum Pseudomonadota; class Gammaproteobacteria; order Moraxellales; family Moraxellaceae; genus Acinetobacter; species Acinetobacter sp. AOR14_HL. The sequence goes on from NZ_JAKTII010000002.1 coordinate 91,826, forward strand.
TATGGTAAAAAACCTAACACATCTAAAGCTGATTCATTCTGATTTTTTAAGAAGTCTTTAATGGGTAAAACAATATTTTTCTCAGTACCAGCACGGTCTAAATCAATATTTACACTACCCGTTTCACCCACACGATCAATCAAAGCAAAATTAAGCTTTTCCCAAGTTTGTGTTTCTTTTCCATCAACCGCAACAATCTTATCACCCACTTGCATTTGTGCAGTGGCTGCTGGTGAGTTTGGTATGACTTTACCGACTCTAGTGTTTAGTTGTTCTTGTGCGGGTAAAAATAAGATCCAGAAAAGTAAGACAGCAAAAACCAAGTTAATTAAGGGACCAGCTGCAACAATTGCTATACGTTTCCATGGTTTTTGACGGTTAAATGCATAAGGTAAATCCTGCTCTGCAACATTACCTTCACGCTCATCGAGCATTTTGACATAGCCGCCCAATGGTAAAGCTGAAAGCTGGTATTTGATTCCAGATTTTTTTGATGTCCATTTGAGTAAGGTAGGACCAAAACCAATCGAATATACTAAAACCTTAACACCTAGTTTTCGTGCAACCCAATAATGGCCGAACTCATGGATTGCAATTAAAGGACCAAGTAAAAGAGCCGCTGCTGCAATCATAAATAATGCGCTCATTTCAGCCTCCTATACTTGATATATATTGCTGGGCTACGTGTCGTGCTATTTCATCTTTATCTAAAATGCACTCAATATTTTCAGCAACTGAATTTTCCAATTTTTGCAAAGTATGTTCTACCACTTGTGGAATATTTGTAAATCCAATTTGTTCCTTTAAAAATGCAGCAACAGCAACTTCATTTGCGGCATTTAAAATAGTAGGTGCCAAACCTCCCTCACGCATTGCTTGACGTGCCAAATCAAGTGCTGGGAATTTTTGAATATCTGGCGCTTGAAAATTAAGCTGAGAATACTCAAATAAATTTAAAGCAGGAACATTAGTCTGTAAACGCTCAGGCCATGCTAGAGCATGCGCAATTGGCGTACACATATCTGGATTACCCATTTGTGCTAATGTTGAACCATCAACATATTGCACCATAGAATGAATAATACTTTGTGGGTGAACAACAACTGTAACAAAATGTTCAGATATTGAAAACAAGTGGCACGCCTCAATCAACTCCAACCCTTTATTCATAAGAGTAGCCGAGTCAACTGAGATTTTCTGTCCCATAGACCAATTAGGATGCTTACAGGCTTGCTGAGGAGTAACTTCTTTTAATTGCTCTAAAGAATGGTTTAAAAAAGGTCCACCAGAGGCTGTTAATAATATTCTAGATACGCCCTGCTGCGGTTGCCCATTTCTTTCGGCTTCTAAATAATTATGAGGTAATGACTGAAAAATAGCGTTGTGTTCGGAATCCACTGGCAATAACAACGCCTGATGATCACGTGCTGCTTGCATCATGATTTCACCAGACATAACCAAAGCTTCTTTATTCGCTAATAATACCCGCTTGCCAGCTTTTACAGCAGCCAAAGTGGGCAACAAACCTGCGGCACCAACAATTGCAGCCATAACCACATCAACATCTGGATGAGAAGCAATGCTTACCAGACCTTGCTGACCAACCAGAATTTCAATATTTTGTAATTTATTATCCGCAAATAATGCTGTTAACTCGACAACTTTTTGCTCTGGAACAACCACAACTTTTGGTTGGAACTGTTTACAAATTTCAACCAACTCAGAAATTCGGCTATGAGCTGAAACTGCAAACACTGAATACTTATCAGGATGTTGATTTAAAATTTTTAAGGTACTTTGACCAATGGAACCGGTTACACCTAATATGCAAACAGATTGTGTCATCTATAAATCTACACCAATAAGTTTTAATATATACATTCCCGTTGCAAAGATCGGGGCTGCAGCAAGTAAAGAATCAATACGATCTAAAACACCACCATGACCAGGTAGAACACGACCAGAATCTTTAATACCGGCACGACGTTTAATCATTGATTCAAATAAGTCACCCAAAACTGAACCAAATACTGTAATTAATGACAATATAAGAAACAGAATTTGCTGAATTAAAGTTAAATTTAGATAATGATATTGCACAACCAACATTATTACTACAGTCGTAATAACACCACCATACAAACCTTCCACTGATTTGTTAGGGCTTACAGTCGGAGCTAGCTTTCTTTTCCCAAATTTGCGACCAACAAAGTAAGCACCACTATCTGCGCCCCATACGAGCAAGAACAGATACATTAACCACCATGGTGAACTCTGCCATACTACAAAAATTGACGTTACCGCAGCACAGACTAAAATTATGCCAATCACATACAAGGTCGCGTTATACCAGCCATCAAATTCAGGAAATGACTTAACCCAATATACACTTACAATCCAAGTCAAAATTGAAGCAGACCATAAAAGTAATGCAATATCATGGAAAAATAGGGCAACACCTGAAACAAATGCAACAAGCAGACCGTAGCACCAAGCTTTGGGTTTAACAGCATTTGCAGTTTCGCGAGGCATTAATTTATACCATTCATACCCCGCAACCCCTGCTGCAACAATCATAAGAACCAACATTGGATAATGTGATTGCGTAGCAAACATACAGCCTAAAACAACTGCAACAAGTACCAATGCGGTAACAATCCGCTCTAACATTATAAATTCTCTATTTTCTCTTGCTGAATTTGTTCAGATGTTTTGCCAAAACGACGTTCACGCCCTGAAAAAACATTCAATGCATGATCGAACTCTTTTACTGTAAATTCTGGCCATAAAGTATCCGTAAAATACAGTTCCGCATAAGCTGCTTGCCATAACAAGAAATTAGATATGCGGTAATCTCCGCCTGTACGGATTAATAGGTCCACAGCTGGCAGATCGTTTAGACTGACATATTTTTCGAACAAATCAACATTTATTTGATCAGCACCAAATTCACCACGGGCAACTGCTTGAGCAACCTGTTTTGCTGCATTTGCAATGTCCCACATCCCACCATAGCTGATTGCAATAGTTAGAGTCATAGTGTCATGGTGTGCTGTCTGTTGCTCTGCATCTTCCATTAAGGCAACTAAGTGTGAGGATAATCGAGAACGATCACCGATAAAACGCAAAGCAATATTAAATTTCTTCATGCGAGGTATTTGCTCATGAATAGTTTCTTCAAGAAGCTTCATAAGCAGATCGACTTCATACTGCGGTCGATTCCAATTTTCACTTGAAAATGCAAAAACAGTTAAAGCACGAATACCAGTTTTTTTACAATGTTCAACGATAGGATCGAGAACATTTTTACCCTCCCGATGGCCATCACCTTTTTGCATTTGATTTTTTTTTGCAAAGCGGTTGTTGCCATCCATAATGATGGCAACATGCTTGGGAAGATGATACTCTTCAGAATCGGTCATAAAAATTAGACCTTCATCAATTCTGCTTCTTTCGCTGCAAGACGCTTGTCTACTTCTGCAACATATTTGTCAGTAATTTTCTGAATATCATCACCTGCACGGCGTTCATCATCTTCAGAAATTTCTTTTTCTTTTAGCAATGCTTTGATATCACCCAATACATCACGGCGAATATTACGAATCGCAACTTTTGCATTTTCAGCTTCATTACGCGCAACTTTTTGCATATCACGACGCGTTTCTTCAGTTAATGCTGGTAAAGGTACACGAATTGCATCTGCTGTAATCGGGTTTAAACCAAGATCACTTTCACGGATTGCCTTATCAATAGCTGAAACCATTGTACGCTCAAATGGCTGAACAATAAGTGTACGAGAGTCTTCGATACCCACGTTTGCTACTTGATTTAAAGGCACATCAGAACCGTAGTAAGGAACCATTACACCATTTAAGATTGATGGGTGTGCACGGCCGGTACGAACTTTAGCAAACCCTAGTTCCAAAGACTCTAGAGTTTTTAACATACGCTGTTCGCTGTCTTTTTTCAGATCGTTAATCATATGATCTACCTTACTTATTTATTCAAAGATATATTTAACAAATTTAATTTAGCGCTAGTATAAAGAGCTTTAGGTAACACGTACATTATTTAGTAACGCGCGTCCCTTCTTTTTCACCCATTACTACTGACAATAACGCACCTGATTTATTCATATCAAAAACTTGCAATGGCACATTATGGTCTCGACATAAACAAATAGCGGTCAAATCCATAACACCAAGTTTTTCATCTAACACCTGATCAAAGGTTAAATGATCGTATTTAACAGCATCTTCAAATTTACTTGGATCTTTATTATAAACGCCATCTACTTTAGTCGCTTTTAAAATCAAATTCGCTTCAATTTCAATTCCACGTAAACATGCCGCTGTATCCGTTGTGAAAAATGGATTTCCTGTACCCGCAACGAAAACACAAACTTCACCTTGGCTCAAATGACGGATAGCATCACGACTTGAATAAGACTCTACCACTGTACCAATTGGCAATGCAGACATAAGACGAGTTCTGATATTACGACGAACTAGAGCATCACGCATAGCTAAGCCATTCATTACAGTTGCGAGCATACCCATTTGATCGCCTGTTACACGACCAACCAAGCCATCTTTTTGCAACTGACTACCACGGTACAAATTACCGCCACCCACAACGATACCCACTTGTACACCCAAGCCAACCAAGTGTGCAATTGAAAGGGACATATGATCTAAAACTTGGGCATCAATACCCATGTCTTTATTACCTGACAATGCCTCACCAGATAATTTTAATAGAATACGTGAATAACGAGGGCTAATTGTTTCCGCCATGACTTTGCTCCAAAACCTCTTAAACTGAATGCTCTTTAATATATTTCGATTAAACCGATTTAATTTTAATTAACTTTGCAAATAAATCGTATTCATCCGCATCGGTAATTTCGACTTCCAACATATCGCCCGGTTGAATAGTGTTCTTATCAATATCTTCTACAAACACATTACCGTCAATTTCCGGAGCATCAGCATAAGAACGTGCAACGGCAACAGGATATTCATCTTCTAAACTATCGACCAAAACAGTCATCGTTTGACCAATGCGTTTTTGCAATCTGGCAGCAGAAATTTCTTGCTGGACTTGCATAAAGCGCTCGTAACGCTCTTGTTTAATTTCTTCTGGCACATGATCTGGCAAATCATTTGCCGTTGCACCTTCTACTGGTGAATAGGTAAAACAACCCACACGATCAAGTTGAGCTTCTAAGAGCCAATCAAGTAACAGCTGGAAGTCTTCTTCAGTTTCACCTGGGAAACCCACCACAAAAGTAGAACGGATCACAAGATCAGGACATTTCTCACGCCACAACTTAATTTTTTCTAGTGTATTTTCACTGTGAGCCGGACGCTTCATTAACTTAAGAATACGTGGGCTTGCGTGTTGGAATGGAATATCTAGATATGGCAGGATTTTACCTTGTGCCATTAAATCAATTACCGTATCCACATGTGGATATGGATAAACATAGTGTAAACGCACCCAGATCCCGAGTTGGCCTAGTGCTTCACACATGTCGAAGAATTTTGTCTTAACAGGCTGACCATTCCAGAAGTCAAGCTTGTACTTGGTGTCTACACCATAAGCTGATGTATCTTGAGAAATAACCAAGATTTCTTTAACACCCGCTCTTTTAAGCGCAGCAGCTTCTTCTAATACACTACCGACTGGACGAGAAACCAAGTCACCACGCATACTTGGGATAATACAGAAGGTACAACGATGGTTACATCCTTCAGATATTTTTAAGTAAGCATAATGCTTTGGTGTTAATCGAATTCCTTGTTCAGGAACTAAGTCAACAAACGGGTTATGTTTAGGTGGTGCTGGTACATATTCATGCACAGCTTCCATCACATCTTGATAAGCTGCTGCACCAGTAACCTTTAAAACGTTTGGATGCATTTGACGAATTTTATCTTCGTCTTTACCTAAGCATCCAGTAACGATCACTCGACCATTTTCACTCATGGCCTCGCCAATTGCATCTAGCGACTCTTGTACCGCAGATTCAATAAAACCACAGGTATTAACAACTACTAAATCAGCACCATCATAATCTGATGCAACTTGATAACCTTCAGTCTTTAACTGAGTTAAAATTCGTTCAGAATCTACCAATGCCTTAGGACAACCTAAAGAAACAAAACCGACTTTGGGGGTCTTCATGAATCTGCGCTCCACTTGAATGCGCGTATTGTATGTCTTTTCTTGTCTCAAGCATAGGTGGAAAGCCTACTCTTTGTGTAATGCACCAAAATACAACCAACATTTGCACCAAAACTCACCTTTGCACCAATTTAGATCATGTTATTATCTAAACTTGAGCCATCCGCTTTGATCAAAAGATATAAAGAACGATTTCAGCGCGTTTTTAAGTACCTTAAAACTTTACAATAACCCATAAACAAAGTTGGCGTATATTTTGCATCGTTCATGTTCTATAACGGTGAAAATCCGATAACCAAGAAGATGCCATTGCGCTATTTTAAGACAGGAACGATTCGCTAATGGATCAACACAACCCTATCGACTATCGCCTATTGGTAGACAATTTAACTACTGCGATTTTATTAATCGATAGTAACTTGAATATTTTTTATTTAAATTCAGCCTGCGAAGCACTATTTGACATTAGTTTGCTCCGTGCTTCAGGACAACCCGTTTTAAACTTGCTTCATGCCCCTGACGATACTTTTAATACGCATGAAGCTTTATTGAACACTATAAAAACCGGACAACCCTATACGCGCCGAGAAGCTGTCATTAATGTCAACTTCAAAGACCTCCATGTGGATTACACAGTTTCTCAATTAAATGCAGGTAAAAGCTACCATCCATTACTGTTGATTGAGCTTAATCCAATCGATCGCATGTTAAAGATTTCAAAAGAAGAAAATCTGGTTCAACAGCATCAGGTCGCTAGACAGCTCGTGCGTGGTGTTGCGCATGAAATTAAAAACCCACTTGCAGGTATTCGGGGAGCAACCCAGTTACTCGCTCGTAGTTTAAATGATAAGACTTATGCAGAATTCACCGATGTCATCATTAATGAAGTAGATCGTTTAACCAACTTGGCTGATACCATGTTAGGTTCTAGACAACTACCAAGCTATGAAAATGTTAACGTACACGAACCCTTAGAACGAGTACGCTCTCTTATTGCAAACCAGACAAAGAAGAAAATTAAAATTATACGTGACTATGATTTGTCATTACCCGATGTTAATGCCGATCGAGATCAATTAATACAGGTCATGCTCAATATTAGTGTAAATGCAATTCAAGCCATTACAGAAAACAAAGCATTTTTTATAGATCAGGAACCGGAGTTAATTCTACGTACGCGAATACAGCGTCTTGTCACGATTAATGGTGTACTGAATCGATCCACCGTTCGGGTCGACATTGAAGATAATGGACCAGGCATTCCTGAAAGTATTTTGGAGTCAGTGTTCTATCCATTGGTTACTGGACGAGCAAAAGGTACTGGGCTTGGCCTGAGTATTGCACAGAATATTATGCATCAACATAACGGAATGATTGAATGCCAATCTGTTCCTGGAAAAACTATTTTTAGCTTATATTTACCTTGGGAGTCAGACCGTGTCGCGAAATAAAATATGGGTTATTGATGATGATCGCGCCATGCGATGGGTATTGGAAAAGACCTTTAAAGAAGAGGGTTTTGATGTTACCAATTTTGAAGAAGCTCAAACTGCGCTTGAACGTTTGCATCATGACGCTCCCGATGTCATTTTAACTGACATCCGCATGCCTGGGATTGATGGGTTAACTTTCTTATCTAAAGTCAAAAACACTCATCCAGATTTACCTGTCATTATTATGACTGCACACTCCGATTTAGAGTCTGCGGTTTCAAGCTATCAAACAGGTGCATTTGAATATTTACCAAAGCCATTTGATATTGATGAAGCTTTAGCTTTAGTAAATCGTGCAATCTTGCATATCAACAAGCTACAACAGCAAGAAGCTACAAAAACAGCTTTACCTCTTCAATCAACAGAAATTATTGGTGAATCTCCGGCAATGCAGGAGGTTTTCCGCGCCATCGGTCGTTTATCTCAATCTCATATTACCGTTTTAATTAATGGTGAATCAGGTACAGGTAAAGAATTAGTTGCACATGCTTTACACAAGCACTCTCCACGCCGTGCTAAGCCTTTTATTGCTTTAAATATGGCTGCAATTCCAAAAGACTTGATTGAAACCGAGTTGTTTGGTCATGAAAAAGGCGCTTTTACAGGAGCAAACACCCAGCATCAAGGCCGCTTTGAACAAGCAAATGGCGGAACACTATTCCTTGATGAAATTGGCGACATGCCATTTGAAACACAGACTCGACTACTTCGTGTCCTTGCCGACGGTGAATTTTATCGTGTAGGTGGACATATCCCAGTTAAAGTTGATGTTCGAATCGTTGCAGCAACGCATCAGGATTTAGAAAAGCTGGTAAATGAAGGTCGTTTCCGTGAAGACTTATATCACCGCTTAAATGTGATTCGCATTCACATTCCTAAACTTGCTCACCGTAGCGAAGATATCCCAATGCTGGCTCAGCACTTTCTTGCGCGTGCAGGTAAAGAGCTTGGCGTAAGTCCAAAAATCTTACGTACCGAGACAACAGACTATATGCAACAGTTGCCATGGCCCGGCAATGTTCGACAACTTGAAAACACATGCCGCTGGTTAACTGTAATGATCACCGGGCGTGAAGTGTATCCAGAAGATTTACCTTCTGAACTCAAACAGGTTCCATTGCAAAAGAATACTGATGCTGGACAACCTGCCCCTTCATTTGAACGCATTTCTTTACACCATTGGGATGAACTGTTAAACCAATGGGCAATTCAAAAACTTAAGAATGGTGAAATGAAGATTTTGGATATCGCTACACCAATGTTTGAGCGCACGTTAATTAACGCTGCCTTACAACAAACGCGTGGACGCAAACGCCACGCAGCAGAATTACTGGGTTGGGGCCGCAACACCTTAACTCGCAAGTTAAAAGAACTTGGAATGGATTCTGCTGACGATGATGAAGAAGATGAACATAAGGTTACCCAAACTGAAGCCTAAAAAGCTTATTACCTAAATGAAAAGCGGCTAAGGATGTCTTAGCCGCTTTATTTTTTTATTAAATTTAAAAATGAACATCAGGTTACATCATTAGAGCACCCTAAAAATAGATCTAACCAACTATTTTATATAAGTTAATTTTAAAGTTATTTTATTTACTGTTCAGCAGTTGATCTAAAAAAATAGTGATGACCATCCTTAAAGATAGTTTTGCTATACTAAATAAGCAAAGTTAGTCGTTGTTATTAAATTTTATGCATGATTCAGTCCTTGAGTCACATCATTCAGTATGTGAAAAACCTCAAACACGCCGCGGTATTGAACGTCGTTTAGCTCTTCTGTTAAGCGCGACCGAGCTGTTCCTGGAAAAAGGATATGATGCCGTTTCACTTGATGACATTGTTAATCATGCCGGTGGCTCTAAGGCTTCTATTTATAAATATTTTGGCAATAAAGAGGGGCTTTTTGCCGCTATTTGTGATCATAAACGTGAAATGTTTTTTAAAGATGTATGTATTCCATTCCAACCAGAAAAAAGTACTTTAAGAGAATATCTTATTCAAACACTCAATCGTGTTTATGTTCACATTATTCAACCCGAACATGTTGCTTTTTTACGACTTATTATCGAACAGACCGAGTGTAATACTGTGCTCATACAATACCTATATGACAAATGGGTACACAATTTACAAAACACGCTTACCCAAGCATTAGAGTCTGCAGATAAATCAGGGGAAATTACATGCAATTCTCCCTATTATTCTTCACTCATGTATTTTGGGATTTTACGCGATATTGAATGGCGTATGATTATGGGTATGCCTGCTCTACCAGACGAGAAAGAAGCTATTGATTATATTGAATATTGCGTAGATATCTTCCTCAAGGGCCACCATAAAGTCTAATTCTTTTGCATTTTAAAATGCTTATAGTATAGTAGACTTCTTTTTTTCCACATCCACCCAGCCAACAACAGATAATTGTTGTATTTCCTAACAATTATTATGGAGTAGCTACATGGCTCTAAGACATTTCCTGACTTTACGTGATCTATCCACTCTAGAACTTAATCGCATTTTAGAACGCGCAAGCGAGCTTAAAAAAATGCAGCATGACAATAAGGTATTCCAACCTTTTGTTGGTAAAGTATTGGGAATGATTTTTGAGAAATCAAGCACGCGTACACGTATCTCTTTTGAAGCAGGCATTAATCAATTTGGTGGTAGTGCGATTTTTCTATCGCCTCGCGACACACAATTAGGTCGTGGTGAACCGATTGAAGACTCAGCACGTGTAATTTCAAGTATGCTTGATATTGTGATGATTCGTACTTTCGGTCATGACATTGTTGAACGTTTTGCATCGTATTCAAAAGTTCCTGTTATTAACGGTTTGACAGATGACCATCATCCTTGCCAGTTACTTGCAGATTTACAGACTTATAATGAACACCGCGGTAGCATTAAAGGCAAAACTGTTGCTTGGATTGGTGATGGCAATAATATGTGTAACTCATATATTGAAGCTGCACACATGATGGGCTTTAAACTCAAAATTGCATCGCCGAAAGGATATGAGCCTAAACCTGAATTTCTAGCAGAGTTTGGTCATTGTGTTGAAGTTTTTGACAATGCAGAAGACGCTGCTGTAAATGCTGACCTCATCGTGACAGATGTATGGGCAAGCATGGGACAAGAAGAAGAACAGAAGCTTCGTGAAAAAGCCTTTGCTGCTTTTCAGGTCAATGAAAAATTAATGGGACTTGCTCATCCTGACTGTTTGTTCATGCACTGTTTACCTGCCCATCGTGGTGAAGAAATTTCTGAAACAATGCTAGACCATAAAAATGCAGTGGTCTGGGATGAAGCTGAAAATCGCCTACATGCACAAAAAGCCTTGATGGAATTTTTACTAAATGAACATCTGAAATAAGCTTAATTTCTTTCATTAAAAAACAGCACTTTTATAGTGCTGTTTTTTATTTTCTAAATTACTTCTTCTGTTTAGTATATTTTTTTTAATATTCTTGTTTAGGCTGATGAATATATAAGCAAGCCGTATTTTATCTCTCATATATAATCGTGTATAACATTGAACACAATAAGCCAAACTCACTCTTGCTGAGTACGATCATGACCACTCTTGAACAATCATTAGCTCAAATCCCTACTTTTTCTGTTATTCATGAGCACTTATTTAGTTCAGCTCAACCCTCAATCGAACAACTGAAACTGATTAAAGAATATGGTTGCAGTACAGTCATTAATCTCGCTTTAAGTAACGCACCAAATCATATTGAAAATGAAGATCGTATTTGTTTAGACCTCGGTTTAAATTATATCCATATTCCAATTGATTGGGAGACTCCATCTGCCGAGCAATGTTTATTGGTACTCGATCTCATTGATCATTTAGTCCAGAATGAAATTGTCTGGATTCACTGTACTAAAAACGATCGCTCTAGTTGCCTCATGTATGTCTATAGACAGTTTTATATGAATATGGACATGCCTACTTCTCAAGATTTACTCCATGAAATTTGGGAACCTAATGAAACCTGGACAGGGCTTATTCATAGCATTACCTTACAGCTACAAGGCCGTAAGGCAACTCTAGAGCTTCAACAGTCTTTGCAACAGGTCGATCACTTAGTGTGATGAGAGACTAGAACAGTTGCTGTAGCTAAAATACCTTCTTGACGACCGGTAAACCCAAGTTTTTCGGTTGTCGTCGCTTTAATACTAATTTGATTAACATCTACATTTAAAACATTAGCAATACTTTGACGCATTTCCAAATTATGCTTAGCTAATTTGGGACGCTCACAAGCCACCGTAATGTCAGCATTATTTAACTGATAACCGCGATCCAATATGAGTTGGTAAACATGCTTTAACAATACTCGACTATCTGCGCCTTTGTATTCTGGGTCAGTGTCAGGAAAGTGTTGTCCAATATCTCCGAGTGCCAGAGCACCTAACAAAGCATCACACAGAGCATGAAGAACCACATCGCCATCAGAGTGTGCTTTCAAGCCATGCGTATGTGGAATTTGAATGCCAGCCAATGTAACGAAGTCCCCCGCTTCAAAGGCATGTACATCCATTCCTTGTCCAATTCGAATTTGAGCAACCATATAACTATTACCTTCCATAAAAACTTAAGAAATCTTGTATTCAGCCTTTCTGTTTCGCTATAGTACACCTAGCAAAGTAGACTGAAAGTATAAGCGATCATGCTGTCTAATACTGATATGAATCAATTGAAAAGATTAAGTTTTGCCGTGACACTGAGTTGTTTATGTTCATCTCTTGTCTTTGCAGAATCAATAGACTGCTCCAACTCTGGAACTGAGCTTAAAATCTGCTCAAAAACATTTAGTGAATCGAAGAAACAACTCGATAATAAATATCTTTCCGCATATTTAGTTACTGATGCCCCCTTACAGCTTTTACAGGATACACAAAAGTTATGGTCTAAACATACTCAGCAATGCAAGAGTAATACATGCATTCAGCAACAGTTTGATTTACGTACTGATGACTTAAATTTTTATGCATCACTTAAGCAAACGCTTACCCAACATTATCTTAAGTTTGAAAATGGACGTATAGCTGCACAACCTGTTCATATTCAAGTCCACCAGCTTGCAAAGGATAAAATCAAGATTGAAGGAATCGCATACCGCAATCCAAATAACCGTAAAGAAACTCAAACGATTTCCCTAATGGCCTATAGTTCACCTGAACAAAAAAGTGAAATTTTGGACAATGAGCACAACTGTAAATATCAGTTTAATTTTCAAAAAGCTTTACTTAATGTGAAAACCCAACAAAAAGGCTGTGAGCGATTTAGCGGAATCTACCGATTATATGATTAATTTAATACTTAAAATAAAAGCCAGTGTTTAAACACTGGCTTTTTACTTTCTAGACCGGATATTTTTGAGCAATATCCTGACCCACTAAAACTGCTGTCGCCGCAGACAAAGTCCAACCTAAGTGCCCATGTCCGGTATTATAGAAAATACGCGGTTGTTTAGACTGCTTCACCACAGGCAGCATATTAGGCATCATCGGTCTTAGTCCAGCCCAAGGTACGACATGCTCAGTTGAAATATCGAAATTACGGTTTACCCAATTTACTAAAGGTTGAATACGATCAGCCCGTATGTCGCGGTTGTAACCGTTAAATTCAGCAGTCCCTGCCACGCGCAACCGATCTTTACCTAAACGAGAAGTCACGATTTTAGCACTTTCATCTAGTAAACTTACCCACGGTGCATTCTTTACACTTTGCTCATCTTTTAATTGCACGGTAATTGAATAACCTTTTACGGGATAAACATTTACTCGCTCACCAATCATATCGGCGAGTTGATAACTCCCTACACCACCACAAACTACAAGCACATCACCTTCGATCTGGATGCTATCGGATTCAACAAGATAAGGGTGCTCTGTACTTGGCTGACAACTTACGATCACTTTGTCTGAATGACACTTAATATCTGTGACTTCCAAACCAAATTTATACTCAACACCGTATTGTTTAGTCTTTTCAGCCAAAGAGGTTGAATATTTATGAATATCCCCCGTTGCATCACTTGGCGTGTAATAACCACCAAAATATTCACCCGTTAACGATGGCTCTATCGTTTTCATTTCATCAGGTGAAACTGAATAGCGTTCCAATTTACCTTTATTCAAAACATCATTGACTTGTTTAGCGATCTCGTAATCGGCCTTACTATGATACATATGAAGAATGCCACGTTTCTCCAAATCAAACTGAAGTTGCTCTTTTTCTGCAACTTCAAACAAGCGCTTACGGGCGAGTAATGCCAATCGAACCGTCTCGATCGTATTAGCTTCATAGTTTTTAATATGGGATAAGAACTCAACCAGCCAACTATACTTATGCAAACTAAATGAAGGATTCAGTAATAGCGGCGCATCTTTTTGTCTCATCCACTTAAAGCCTTTAACTACAGTGGCTTTTTGGTTCCATACTTCGGCATTACAAGCCGATAATTGCCCTCCATTGGCAAAAGATGTTTCCATTGCAGGATATAGATGTCGATCAATCACTGTGACTTGATAACCCAGTTGCGATAATTCATAGGCAGAGGTAACCCCTGTGATTCCCGCACCTATCACAATAACATGTGGCATAACAGACTCCTCAGAAATGCAAAACATTTCATCAGTACAGCCCATCTGTCATTGGTACCTGAGAGTTTCGACCCCAACGTTACCTTTTAACGTTTAGATCTTCCCCTTCGGTGAGTTTATAATTTATAAGTTATTATTTTCACTTCTTATAAATCTAAGCTTCTCTCCAGATTTTTTAATTATTACAGTCCTTCTGCCTGAGAGTTTCCGGGCTTGTTGCTCCTTCGGCGGGTTCTTTCGAACCTCTCTCCCGCAATAATTTTGTATTTATATAAGCAATGTATCTGCCACTTTAAAAAAAACGCATTCTTTTCTTGTAAACTTTTGTACCGATAATTATCAAGTTATAAATCATTAATTTAATTATAAAAATAAAAAAGGTGAATCTTTATGAATTCACCTTTTGTGTTTAATTAGAGTTTTCCGTTGAGCACTGGGTCTGAAACTGTACCCTTCCATTGCTCACGCAAGGTTGGTAAATAAAATTTCTCACCAATAGTGACCAACTCTGCATCAATCAATGCGTGAACTTCGTGCATAAAAATATAATCAAGTGCAACCAAAGAGAGTTCATGATTTTTTTGGGCAGTTTTTTTGCGTTTCGCTTGAGCTTGTTTCACTAACTCATTCGCAAAATTTTTATCTTTATAAGCCGTAATTGCATTTAAACGAAGTTCAATAACACCCCATCCAGCCAATAGCTTTTTAAAGACATCAAAATCTTCTGAAGTTGATTCCCATGTTACATTTTCTAGATCGTTATCATCAGGTAAAACTGGCAATAACAGGTCACCTGTACTTGGGAAAATCTTTTTAAGATTTAACAGAAACTTAACAGGCTGATCACCGGGATAATCATTAAATTGCACATGTTGTTCGGTATCTGTTAAATAAATAGAGAGCATTCAAAATATCCTTAGCTAAGCTTCTGTTTTTAATTACTTTATCATCAATTCTGCAAATTAGATGCAAAACAAAAACAATATAAAAACAGGACAAGGTGCGCATTTTAACAATTATGACAGCTTATTCAACGCTAATTCGCCATTAGTTAGTGAAACTTACACCCTCTTGACAAAAAGCCCTCCGAAAAGAGCTCTTTGTTGATGCAGGCTCAATTCTTGCCATCGCTATAAATCCTACCAATAACTTGTCTTTAGCAGGGTTTCTTGTGCCGTAATAGATACACAGCTAATAAGACTTTTTGAATAAAATTGTTCATTTTATGTCTAAATTAAATTTAAGAAATAAACTCTGCTGTAGTTTTTAACTGAGCAAAAGCATTTCTTAAAACTTGATTATGATGATCAATGATTTGCGGAGCATTTAAAGCTGCCGAATCAGTTGTTGTATGTGCATCTGAAATTAGTGTCACTTTATATCCATAATCTGAAGCAGCCCTAACAGTAGTATCAATACAATATTCAGTTTTCATTCCAGTAACTATGATTTCATCAATATCAAGTTTCTCTAATACTTCTTTTAAAACAGTATTTTTAAAGCTGCTAGGGTACATTTTTTCAATGACTGTATCTTTATGTGGATTAAAAGATAAGTCTGTAATTAGTTGAGTGTTCGGGCCGTTTGGATCTAATGGTGTACCTTTCTCACCGACATGCCGAATAAAGATAATTGGTCTATCATTCAACCAGCAATATTCAATAAGGCTAAGAATATTTGAAAGTACAAGTTTGACATTATGTGGCTTAGGGTCCCCGTTAAATAAGCCATTTTGCATATCAATGACGAGTAAAGCCGATTTTGAGTTACTACTGAGTTTTTTCATAATCTTTCTCTGTAAAACCAATAATGAACAGAGAAAAATTAACCCAGCCATTATTGGCTGGGTTTGGTTATCTTATTAAGTCACTTTAATAAAAAAATCACACACAGCCTTCCTTAAAGGTCGTGGTGGTGGTAGTAATTTTATTCAATAAACAGTTCATTTGTTTTAACTGCCTTAATTAAAGCGTGATTAACCATACCATAGCTTTTTCAAAAGAAACAAAGCTTTTTAATTTTTTTACTCTGTGAAGTACTTTTTACTCTTAATTAGTTCTTACAGAAATATCTCATACTAAAAAGCTAATTTATTTAACCGACAGTAAGTATTCATATGCTGTTTTTTCATCACTCTGTAGTTTAATGATTGCATCAGTTTCATCATTCAAAGTAAGGTTAAATACCTTCTCACCATCATAAGAAATTTGATGGCCCATACGGAATTCTGAATCAATTGACTCAAGAATAATAAAATTCCCTTCGATATTCGAAGCAATATAGTAAGTATTGTTCCGATGAACATATCTAATTGTGTACATCACTATTTAAATTCCATCTAAAAAATTATGTTTTTTCTTAAATAATAAAAAAGCTCGCTTCCTCTTCTCAAGCAGAAATGAAGCTAGTGAAAAAAGATCCGCCCTTCTTTTGATTTCTAGCACTAATCGTTCAGCGCCAAACTAATATATAAATATTACAGAAATACTTAACAATAAAAAACCCCGCCATTAGTCGATACTTAGTCGGGTTTCTTATACCGTTATATGTCTGAGAGAACTAACTCTCCGATGGGCTAACTTGTATTTAAATTAATCTTTACACTTAACTTTTAAAACGGCTGCTTTGGTATTTACTGGAATTAGCAGTGCTGAATTATAGACACTATGATGATTTACGATTTTGTTATTGCTATCCAACTCATCAAAACCTTTATCTTTACATATTTCCTCTGCTTTCCCGATTAACTTTGACCTCAAAGCTTCTCTTGAACCAAATGCATTACTTTGAGCATGAAGTTGGTAAACACCAGGATTCACCTCAGCTACAGTAGGTGGAAACATTTGTAGACAACCGGACAAGGTACAAGCTGTTATTGCTAAAACAACTATTGATTTAGTCTTTTTCATTTATTGGAGCTTAGAATAAAATAACGTAGCAAAATTAAAGTCTAGATATGACATTAGTATTTCAAGGTATAAAAAAAGCCCACTTTTTCAAGCAGGCCTTCCCCTTATGATTTTTTGCGCTGATCATTCAGGACTTTTGTTGTACTTAGCAACTCGCGGATATTACAGAAGTATTTGACAATAAAAAAGCCCATCAGAAGAGATTATTTACTATTTGGTGAAACCATTTTTTCAGGTTTAACCACTTCATCAAATTGCTCTGCCGTAACTAAACCAAGCTCAACAGCAACCTGCTTTAAAGTTTTATTTTCTTTATAAGCGGTCTTGGCAACTTTTGCAGAATTTTCATAACCAATCACTGGATTTAAAGCAGTGACCAACATGAGAGAGTTATGTAAGAAGTGATCAATTTTATCCTGATTAGGCTCAATTCCCACCGCACAGTGATCATTAAAACTATTACAAACATCGCCAAGCAACTGAATAGACTGCAATAAGTTGTAAGCAATCACTGGCATAAATACGTTTAATTCAAAGTTACCTGAAGCGCCTGCCACATTAATGGTCGTATCATTTCCAAGCACTTGAGCAACAACCATGGTCATTGCTTCACTTTGTGTTGGGTTTACTTTGCCTGGCATAATACTTGAACCAGGTTCATTTTCAGGAATACGGATTTCACCGAAACCACAACGTGGACCACTGGCCAACCAGCGAATATCGTTCGCAATTTTATTTAAACTGACTGCAAGCGTTTTTAATGCACCAGAAGCAAAAACAGCAGCATCACGTCCTGCAAGTGCTTCAAATTTGTTTGGAGCAGTCACAAATGGTAAGCCCGTAAGTAAAGCAAGCTGATCCGCTGCTTTCACTGCATAGTCAGGATGTGCATTTAGCCCTGTACCTACCGCAGTACCACCTAATGGTAATTCATATAAGCCTGTTAATGCCTGTTGCAAACGAACTAATCCATGCTCAAGCTGAGAGACATAGCCACTGAATTCTTGACCTAATGTTAATGGCGTTGCGTCTTGTAAATGGGTACGACCAATTTTAACAATAGATTGAAACTCATCAGATTTCTTTTGCAAAGTCGCTTTAAGCTGCTCTACAGCTGGAATGAGTAATTCATTAATTTGCAAACTTGCAGCAACATGGATTGCCGTTGGAAATGAGTCGTTCGTTGATTGAGCACGATTGACATGGTCATTTGGATGTACAGGTTTTTGGGCACCTAACACTTGACCTAATTTTTGGTTTGCAATATTTGCAATCACTTCATTGCAGTTCATGTTACTTTGCGTACCAGAACCAGTCTGCCATACAACTAAAGGAAACTGGGAATCCCATTTACCATCAATTACTTCTTCAGCCGCGCCCACAATATATTGGCTCAAATCTTGCGGTAACTGTTCAAGTTCAGCATTGGTTATCGCAGCAGCCTTTTTTACTAGCCCCATTGCTCGAATCATGGCACGTGGTAATCGTTCTTGCCCGATTTTAAAGTTCTGTAAGCTGCGTTGAGTCTGTGCTCCCCACAATGCTTCATTTGGAACTTCAATCTCACCCATAGTGTCATGTTCAATTCGTGTTTGCATAGAAACCTCAGTTGTCTGGTTAAAGAACTTACGGGCTGAAGCAAGTATTTGCTCTGGCTAATTAATTTTTAATATCGTACTCAAGCATTCCATTATTGTAAATAAGAATCATTATCTTATCTTCCATTTAATGTATTTTGATAAAAACGCCATTCATCTTCAATCATTTGTTTTAACGAGCGTTTAGGTGTCCATTGCAATAATGTTTTTGCTTTCGTTATGTCTGCCCCAACCTGCCCTAACTCAACATGTTTATAAATCGCAGGTTGAGTCGCAATTTCAGCTTGAGTTACCTGTGAAATTTCATCTAGTAATTGACGAATAGAGTGAACTTGGTCATGGGCAATATTGAATGCCTCACAACAATGTGTTTGATCACGTAGCCAATGTAAGCTTGCAGTTACAGCTTCACACACATCTAAAACGTGTAGAAAACTGCGCTCAGTCGTATGGTCTGATGTTTCAGCTTGATCTTGTAATTCAATCAAATCGCGTTGCATTGCTGCAACTTGCATCGCAAGCGGTACAATATTTTTAGGTAGCTGTGCGACATACTCTCCGAGTACCCCATGTTCAAATGCACCTACAATATTAGATAAGCGCAAAATCGCAATTTTCCACTCATGATCAATTTTATAAGTATCACGGATAATTTCTTCAATCATCTGTTGAGACTTAATATAAGGATTAGGATAAGTGTAATTAAATTCTTCTGTTTCGCTTAATTGCAAACCAGATTTTCCATAAGCTGCAAGGCTTGACAGCTGAATAAAGTGACGAACACCTGTGCGTTGCATGGCACGCAGTAAACTCATGATGCAACTTACATTATCATTATAATATTCAAGAGGTTTAAGATTAGATTCTTCAATTGATTTAAACCCAGCAGTATGAATAACTGCATCAATTGAATATTGCTCGAAGACCTTATTCAATGCTGGTGTATTACGTACATCAAGTTTAACAAATGGAACGTACATACCAGAAATAAACTCTAGCCGTTCCAGCGTTTGCAAGGTCGAATTAGCCAAATTATCGACAATTACCACTTCTTGCCCTTGGGCCATTAGACTCAAAGCAATGTGTGAACCGATAAAGCCTAAACCACCTGTCACTAAAATCATTGTATACTTACCTTTCTCTTAATGCATCTACGCCCATTTAGACGTATGACCATAGTGAATTCTTAATGAGTACATTACTACTAATTACCTCTGCTCCTACTTCCATTCATGCTTGGCATGCGTTAGGACTTGCCCAGGCACTCAAAAGTAAAAATGAAGACTTTCGTGTATTCTTTTACCAAGACGGTGTGCAGGTTGCTAATGATTTTCAATGGGTTCCTGACGACCAGCGTAATTTAACGCATGAATGGCAAAAGCTTTCGATTCGACTTCCTGTATGTGTGAGTGCTGCCCTCGCTCGTGGTATTACCGATGCAGAAAATGCCAGTCGCCATCACCTTACTCATTACAACCTTGCCAAAGACTTTCAACTCGTCGGGTTAGGTGAACTTGCTGATGCGGTACAGTCAGCATCTCGTCTTATTCAATTTTAAGTTACTTTGTTTGCTTAGATTGTTGCTTTTAAAAGGTATATTGTGTGAAATCTGTACTCGTCATTTTAAGCCAAGCCAACTTAACTAGTCTTCAAATCAATGAAAGCCTTTCCGCTACTATGGTTTTAGCAACCTTTGGCTCGCCAGTCAAAGTATTATTGAAAGATGCTGCTCTTAGTCTCTTGCAAAATGACCTGAGCTTTAACCAGTTTCATCATACCTTCAAAGTAGCATCAAATATGGTCGAAAGCTTTGAATTTTATGATTTAAGCCCCATTCTTATCGAAAGCAAAAATCAACAAAATCCTTTTGTTCAGCAAACAGAACAAGAGCTCGAATTCATTCAGTTAAATAATGAGTTCATTCAGTCTTTTGACCATGTCTTATATTGGTAGATGAAGGTGTAAATTTAATGAATCCATCAACACTTTATCTCGTGCAATCTACTTATCACAATACACCGAATGTTATTGATGAATTAGGTCA
Organism: Acinetobacter sp. AOR14_HL; assembly: GCF_027855175.1. Taxonomy (NCBI): domain Bacteria; kingdom Pseudomonadati; phylum Pseudomonadota; class Gammaproteobacteria; order Moraxellales; family Moraxellaceae; genus Acinetobacter; species Acinetobacter sp. AOR14_HL. The sequence goes on from NZ_JAKTII010000002.1 coordinate 112,674, forward strand.
TCTTTATCAGGTAGGTGACCAAATTATTTTTATGGGTGACTCTGTTGCGCGGCTTTCAACTCAAATTATTCAACAGTTTAAATCTGTTTCATGCTTAAGCATCGAAAAAGATTTACTCGATACAGATACTTTAGCTCAGATGAATGTATTGGACTATGATCAATTTGCAGATTTAGTTTTAACTTTTAATCGCTGTATTTCTCTTAAATAATAGATTTAGGCTAGTTTCATGAATTTAGAATTAGACCAAGATGGTCATTTGGTTGATTATACAATTTGGAATCCTGAAGTTGCACAAGAGCTTGCCAAGTCACTTGATCTTGAACTAACCGATTGGCATTTCGAAGTTTTAGCTGCTGTGCGTCAGTTTTATCAACAGTTTGGTCACTCTCCAGCAACTCGTCCACTGATTAAATTTTTAATGAAAACCGTAAGTCCAGATATTAACAATGCCGTTTTACAGCAACAATTTAATACTGGTTTAGTTGCCCGCCATTTAAGTCGTTTGGCAGGTGTTCCTAAACCAGCAAATTGTTTATAAAGCTAAGCAAACTTTTTAGCAGCAGCGACGCATAAAAGGGTCGCTGCTGTAACCACCAACATCGACCAGCTCACATGTTCATGCAATAAGGCTGCCGCAATGGCTAGACCCATTAAAGGTTGTAAGAGTTGTAATTGACTAATCGCAGCAATTCCACCTTGTGCGAGTCCTTTATACCAAAAAAAGAAACCAATAAGCATGCTAAACAAAGACACATAAACGAGACCGACTAGAGCTGATGCCGATATATTCTGGAAAGAAGTAGGCATATAAAAAATAGTAAGAAACAGCATGAAGGGTAATGATAAAATGAGCGCCCAACAAATGACCTGCCACCCGCCTATTTTTCTTGAAAGTACACCGCCTTCTGCGTAGCCAAAGCCACAGAAAATAATCGCCATCAACATATAAAAGTCCCCTATTCCAAGTGATGTATCACCAGAAATAAAAAACATATAAGCGAAAACAACCGCACTCCCCAAGACTGCAAATATCCAGAAAAATTGATTCGGCTTTTCTCCACCTCTCAGTACAGCAAATATTGCAGTTGCAAGTGGCAAAAGACTAACAAAGACAATTGAGTGAGCTGCATTCATATATTGCAAAGCGAGGGCGGTAAATAACGGAAAACCAATCACCACCCCTATAGCAACAATGGCAAGAGGCCACCAATCTTGTTTGGCTGGTTTCTTTTGTTTTAAAACCAATATAAGAATAAGTCCTAAAATACCAGCAATTGCCGCACGTGCTGCGGTTAGAAAGCCCGGTTCAAACCCCATTACAGCTACACGTGTTGCGGGTAGTGACCCTGCAAAAATAGCCACGCCAATAAAACCATTTACCCAGCCATTCATAAACCTATTCATAATTTTCTCCGTCACTATACGAAGAATTTAAGCTGTGCTAAGGTGATTAAACCAGATACAAAGCAGTACAATTTAAAAGAACTGTTATGTACTCACAACCAGTACAGTTGAGATTGCCAGCCCGTGAACCAGAGCAAAACAAAAATTGAAATTGTCATTTCAGAGATTGAGCAACAAATAAAAAATCGATCTTTAATGCCCGGAGCACGCTTACCTTCTGTTCGTAAATTAGCAAATGATCTTGGCTTTTCAGTATCAACTGTTGTAGAAGCGTATGAAAGATTAATTGCTTTAGGCAAAATCGAATCAAGAACTGGATCTGGTTTTTATATTGTTGGTCCGCTCGCACCCTTAGCTTTAAGTGAGTTAGGCCCTAAATTAGATCGTTCAGTTGATCCATTATGGATTTCGCGTCAGTCTTTAGAAGCGAAAGCAGATGTTTTTAAGCCCGGCTGCGGTTGGCTACCCGATGAATGGATGCCACTAGACAGTATTCGTAAAGCTTTAAGGATGGCTGCAAGGAGTTCAGACGCTTGTTTAATGGGTTATTCAACCCCGTTAGGATTACCACCTTTGCGGGATTTATTAGCAAGACGTGCACAATCAAAAGGAATAGATGCAAATCTGAATCAAGTACTTTTAACAGATTCTGGTACTCAATCGATCGATTTAGTTTTCCGGTTTTTACTAAAGCCCGATGACGTCGTTCTGATTGATGATCCTTGTTATTTTAACTTTCATGCATTGCTTAAAGTTCATCAAGTCAAGGTCATTGGTATCCCGTACACACCAACAGGTCCAGACTTAGAAGCATTTAAAGAAGCAATTGATACTTATAACCCACGTCTTTATATCACCAACTCAGGAATTCACAATCCAACTGGAGCAACGCTTTCTCTTTCTACTGCGCACCAACTCTTAAAATTGATTGAGCAATCTAACTTAATAGTAGTTGAAGACGATATTTTCTCAGATTTTGAATATACACCAGCACCTAGGCTCGCGGCTTTAGATAATCTTTCACGCGTCATCTTTATTGGAAGCTTTTCTAAAACATTATCAGCGTCTATTCGCTGTGGTTATATTATTGCCAAACCTGAATGGATGGATCAGCTCACCGACCTAAAAATTGCCACCAGTTTTTCTCACAATGGTGTTTCTGCTGAAGTTTTGCTTACCGCTTTAACAGATGGCTCTTATCGTAAACATATAGAACTATTAAAAGTTCGTTTAGCAAAAGCAATGCACGATACCATTACAAAACTTGAACCTCTGGGTATAAAGCCATGGATTAAGCCTCAAGCGGGAATTTTTGTTTGGTGCCATTTGCCACAGGGTATTGAAGCTTCAAAAATTGCGAAATATTGTATTAATCATAATGTTATTCTTGCGCCAGGCAATGCTTTTAGCCAAGCTCCTAATGCTGGTCAATTCATACGTTTTAATGTAACACAGTCAAATCATGACCACATTTATAAGACTCTAGCTGATGCTATTCAACAAGAGTCTTCATAATTTATAGAGAGAAAAATTAAGCTTGTTTCTGTTTTTGTTCAATATATGCAAAATAACCTGGCCCAGCTGAAACTTGCACTTGTTTTGCATGTAAAGGTTCATGGCAAACCGAACATACCATGACTGGTTCAAACTTATGTCCACAAGTTTTATGACGATATTCTAGTGGCTTGCCTAAGCCTTGGTCCATCCATTTATCTGCCCAATTCGCCATAGACAAAATAATTGGATAAAGTTCAAAGCCCTTATCCGTAAGTTTGTATTCAAAGCGTTCTTGACGATCAAAATAAGGAGCTTTGGCTAATATTTCATATTCAACCAAACGTTTTAAACGATCTGAAAGGACATGACGAGTTACGCCTAATGATTTTTGAAAATCGTCAAAACGTCGTATTCCCATAAAAGCATTACGTAATATTAGCATCGTCCATCGATCGCCAATCACTGATAGCATACGAGCAACCGAACAAGGTTGATCACCGATGTCATCCCATTTCATCTTTATGCGTTCCTCGATATTTCCTAGCCCAACGGCCCTATTGTTTATACCCTAAACCACTTACTACGATTTATGCAAGATTCATTATAAAAATAACTTCTTATCCACTTTATAAAAAAATTTTCATTATGAAAAAAGAGAAAGTTATTATTAAAAATTGCTAAATAAATATAACCCACTCATTTTTCATAATGAGTCATATTTACCATCTTTTATAATTAATTTGAAATAAATACGCCCTTTAATATATTGCCTGCTTCCAGTTTTACACCTGCCGGAATACGAACCAGACAATTGGCCTGCATTAAATTACTCAGCATATGTGATTGCTGTTTTGCCAGACTTTTTATTTTAAGCTGTCCATTTTCAAAATAAGCATACATTCGTAAAAAACGTTCACGTGCATCTTCTTTTAAGTCATGATCTAAAATCGCACTAAACCACTCCGGCCCTGTTTGATTTCCCTGTAGGGTATCTAGTAATGCCTTACCATACACCTGCATAGACACATAGACCGCAGCGGGATTACCCGGCAAACCGAGCAAATAACAACAATGATCTGTTTCTAGGTTTGAATATTCAGCAAAGAATAGCGGTTTCCCAGGTTTCTGTTTTACTTTCCAAAAGATTTGTTCAAAACCAACCTCAAAAGCACATGGTCGTACAAAGTCATAATCACCTACAGATACACCACCTGTGGTTATAATGACATCATGGCTGTCTTTTAACTGATTAAAGTAATGCGTGACTTGCTCTGCCTCATCTGCCACATGAATCAGTTCAACATCCAAGCCATAATCTTCAAACCAAGCTTTTAATAATGGTCCATTTGCATCAAAGATTTTGCCGTCGACAAGATCTTCTGCCGTTTCTGCAACTTCATCACCAGTCACCAAAACAGCGACTTTCGGTGCACGATAAACTTCAACCGTTTGCACACCTGCCATACTTAAGGCAGCTAAGCTTCCAATATTAAGAAACTGTCCAGTTTGTGCCAGCAATTGTTCTTTCTGGACTTCTTCACCTGTAAATCGAATATCAGCTTGGGGACGTATATGCTCAGTTAAGCAAATTTCTTGGGTCGAAAGAACTGATATAATTTCCTGCCGAGCAACATGTGTTGTTCCTTCTGGAATTTTACCGCCTGTGAATATACGAATAGCCTGACCTTCATGAAGGGTGTCATGGCTCTCACTTCCCGCTCGAATCTCGCCCGTAACCTGAAATTTTTGATTATTTAAATCTTCCGCATGGCTACAAAGTGCATAACCATCTACAGCACTTTGAGAAAAGCTTGGAAGATTAATTTCTGAATAAATTTCTTTAGCGAGATATCTGCTTAGACTGTTTTGAAGAACTTGGTTAATCGAACCCAACTTTTTTGGCTGCTTAACAATCAACTCAAGTGCTTCATCTACACTAATTAATCCACGCTCTGTACCACAACCTGACATTACTCATATCCTCCCGGATGCGGTAAATCACGGCACACATCAAAAATATGAACGAGGGCTGGTAAAATAGCTGCCATTGATTCACTTGCTCCACCGCGGCTTCCCGGTAAAGTCACCACCAATGAGCGATCAATAAAACCTGCTACCCCACGAGACATTGCAGCATAAGGTGTGCGTTTTTGTCCAAAGGATCGTGCAGCTTCCATTAAGCCGTCTAGCTTACGCTCAAGAAGTGGCTCTAGCGTATCGACCGTAATGTCACGCTTACCAATTCCCGTTCCACCGACCGTCATAATGCAAGCATATGACTTACTCAGCTCAAGCACTAAGTTTTTTAAAGTATCCGCCTCATCAGGCAAAATTTGATAATGAATCGGATCGAATCCTGCTTCAGTTAAAGTTTCTACCACAGACTTTCCGGCTGTATCGGGTTTTCTACCGGCTGCAACAGTGTCGGATAACACAATGACTGCTGCCGAAACGGGTTGACGAAGAACACGTTTAAAGTGCGATTTTCCGCCCTTTTTCTTAAGCAGTTTACATTGATCCATCCAGAGTTCTTCTGGCTCACAATGCGGTTTCAACATGTCGTAAATGGTTAAACCTGCAAGGCTTGCAGCCGTGAGGGCTTCCATTTCTACCCCAGTAGGGCCAATCGTTTCGACCACGGTAATAATCTTTACAAAATCATGTTCTAGTTCATATTCAACATCTGCACGATAAATCGGTAGTGGATGACACAAAGGAATCAGCTCATCAGTTCGTTTGGCTGCCAAGATTCCTGCCACACGTGCGGTTTTTAATGCATCGCCTTTTTCGGTGTTCCCTTGTCTTAATAACTCAATACAATGTGGAGGCGCATATAAAATCGCTTGTGCTTCAGCAATACGATAACTTTCCGGCTTCATTCCTACGTTTTTCATTATTTATCCTAGTTGTGCATATTTCAGTGTTGGTGTTCATGGCCGGCATGATGGTGGTGATGCTTGTGTTCTTGTGCCGCATCTTTGCGAATACAACAACCTTCTACATAATGACTTGTACCGTCTGTAAAGAACTCTTCTTTAAAAACTGGCACTTCATGTTTCACTCGCTCAACCGCTTCCTCACATGCTTGAAAAGCTTCACGGCGATGGGCTGCATAAGCAATCGCAATAATGGCTGTCTCACCTACATCCAGATGACCAATCCGATGAACGACCCGCACATAAGATACCTGATACTTTTTCTCAATTTCCAGTTCAATTTCACGTATCATTTTTTCAGAAAGTGGCTTATATGACGTATATTTCAACGCTTTAACAGCTTTACCCTCATGGTGATTACGAACCGTACCTATAAAAATATCGATTCCACCACATTCAGGAAATGATTGGATAGGATCAAAAGTATCTAAACTTAAAGCCTGCTCTTGTATACGTGCAAAATCTCGCATGACTCACCCTCCTGCAACTGGTGACAATAAAACCAATGTACATGGCTCACTTAAAGCAGATTGTCTCGTTATGACATTATCGCCAATCGCACATGCACATTTTTCCATGGCTTGTGTAGATTCTGGATGTAATGAAACAATTTCATCTAATACATCTTTAACCAAAATATGATTGGGAAAAACCAACGAAAGGTTTTGAGGAAGCAATTTTTCAATTGCGCCAAACGCTTCGATTTTAATTTGGATAGATTGCTGCATTTATCCCCCAAGCATATGCATACTGATTTTACGGGTTTGTTGATGTTGTAAGGCATGAAAGCCTTTAGCTTTGTGCCAAATATACGGCATAACCATATCTGTTAACTGTTGAATATACATTGCATGATCAGCTGTAGTACGTGCACGTAATAATGATTGAAGCTGCGGTTTAATATTTAGACCTTGCGGGGCAAATAAACAGTTGTAGAGTTCGCCTTGTGCAGTTAACCGTATACGGTCGCATTGATGGCAAAATGAATGAGTGATTGTGGAAATAATCCCAAGAGAGTAACTATTATTGATCAAATATTGGCGTGCTGGCTCATGCTGTTGTTCGACAACCTCTACTGAATAATGTGGTTGCAAAGCTTGTAAAATTTCAGCCTCACTCACTACATCTTTACTTGACCAAAGCGCATCGCCATCAAGCGGCATAAACTCAATAAAACGTAAAGGAATATGATTGGCGATTGACCATTGAACCATCGGTAAGATCTGATCGTCGTTTTTATTTTTCATTAGTACGCAGTTAATTTTGAATGATAATCCTACATCCTTAGCAGCCTGAATACCCTCGAGAACGGGTTCTAATTTTTTCTTGGTTAGCTCTTTAAACTGAATAGCATCAAGACTGTCTAAACTAATATTTAGGTCATCTAATCCCGCATCTTTTAACTGCCTAGCGTATTTTGCAAGGTAATGCCCATTTGTAGTCATTGAAATACGTTTTAGGCCTAACTCTTTCAAAGCTTGTAACTCACGAACAAAATGCACAATGCCTTGACGCATTAATGGTTCGCCGCCTGTAATGCGGATACTTTCAACACCATGTTGCACCATAAAATGACAAAATTGAAACAGTGCCTCAAAACCAAGCAGATCTTGCTTATTCAACCATTCAGGATGTTCAGGCATGCAATATACACACTTAAAATTACAGCGATCAGTTACGGAAATACGTAGCTTTCGCTTTATACGGCCATATTGGTCTTGAAGAACCAAAGGCGTATTTTCAGAGTGATATTGTTTCATCATTTGCACTCATATCGAGAACAGTTCAAATATTGCTGGCACTTTTTCTGAGCAATTAAAATAGAAATTTGCTCTTCTATAGTGCTCTGCTGTTTAAGCAAAATTTGTTCCAATTCTATTTATCATCCATAACTTTTTAGCTTTTTAATAGATCTTTTGCCGCACCATTTCAACTGTAATTTTATAACTGTATAAATTTAGTGCGACTTCAATCTCTTATATGCCCTACATTATTTCTAGCATTTTTCTAGACGGATGGGTACATATTTATGGTATGGCGTTTTAGATAAAGGATCACAATGTTCACCAGACACCAGAAGATTTAATTGTGGCCCTATTGGCTCTCCACCTTGAAAACGCATGCCATAGCCATGTGGAAGTGACACAACACCTTTTCGCATACCCTCATCAAAATCTACGGTTACCTGAATTTCTCCGTGTTGTGAGATACATTTGAGTTGATCTCCTACTGCTACATTCAAGTTTGTTGCGTCTTCAGGATGAATTCGCAAAGCTCCTTCTGCATCTACTTTTCGCCATGCAGGGTCACGGTAAATCTGATTAGCGTTATAACTACGGCGCTCCCCCGACAAAAGTATGAAAGGAAACTCTTCAATACTAAATTGATGATTTTTTAAATTTGCTAACTCACTTAACATTTCAGGAATAGCCAGACGTATTTTTTTGTCTTTATATGCAACGAGCTTCCAAACTTCTTCATATTCATGTTGTGATAACACTACACCTGAACGCTGATTTAAAATTTGCTCAAACAGACGAACACCTAACGTTAAAGGATTACCTTTGTAACCTGCACGGCGCACAGCTTTCGCATGTAAAACCGAATATTGAATAGACAGTGGTAATAAAAATGCCGTTGACGCCGCCGAATTTTCTAAATGTTTACCTAACGTCCGATAGAGAATTGAAGCTGCAAAAGGAATGTATTTTTTATGTCGAGCAAAAGTTAAACCTAAAGCCGACAGATAAGGTAAATAGGCTGTTTTTTTCGAGTCGACCGCGGCTATTTTTTCTAACACTGGAAAGCTTTTAGGAATGACCTTCATGGCTTCAAGTAATCGTGTATAAATTTCTGCTTCGGGTAACGTATTGCCCTGGGCAGTGAATACCGGATGTCTCAGGTGAAAACCGTTTTTAGGAAACTCAAGATTAAACCCAGTAAATTCCCATTTTTCAAACTGATTATGTGCCGGCAAAATATAATCTGCAAACCTAGCTGTTTCCGTCATGGCAACATCGACCACAACCAACAAATCTAATGCTTTAAATGCTTTTTCGTATGCAGGTGTATCAGGATAGGTTAATAAAGGATTACAGCTATCAACAAAAACTGCGCGAATTCGTTTTTCGCCTGCTTTTAATATTTCATCGGGCAAAATATTGGGTGGGAAAAAACCTGAGATCGGAAACATTTTATGGTAAACACTACGTCGATATTTCGATTTTCTTTCATCGGTATCACTTAAAATTGGAATAAACATGGTGTGTAAATTATTTGTGCCTTGTTTTCCAAAGTTTCCAGTCAATAAATACAGTAGTTTTTCTAAATATCCGTTTAATGTCGTATTTAAAGTATGCTGAATACCTAAATCGATGCGCACACAACCTCTTTTAGCCTTCGCAAAATCTCGAACCACTTGATAAATCAAATCGACTGGTACATCAGCTTTTGCAATATATTCTTCAATCGGGACGCGGCTAAAAGTTGTTTTTACCTCTTCAAACCCTTGTGTATGCTGTTCAATGAACTTCACATCATAAAGTTGTTCTTTAATAATAATGGCAATCATGGCCGACATTAAAAAAGCATCTGTTCCAGGTTTTAACTGCACATGAATATCTGCTTGTTTTGCCGTTTCGGTAACGCGCGGATCAAATACCACCATGGTACGATTGGGCTCTTTTTTAATATGCTTTAGCGTGTCTCGTGCATTTGGAATCCCATGTGCCTGAAACGGATTTGTACCAATAAAAAGAACATAATCTGCGTATTCAACATCTTCTGTCGTATGGCAGGCCTGACTTCCAAATAAACGTCCATTCAGCCAAAAATCACCCGTTTTTTCTTGGGCAAGAGAGTTGTAAGCATAATAACTTTTCATGGCTAGCAAAAGTTGACGCCCGTAAGCTGCACCAAGATGATTACCTTGACCGCCCCCTCCTACAGAAGCAAAAGCGGTCCCGCCAAAATTATCTCTAATCTGGACTAATCGATTAGCAATTTCGTGTATAGCATTATCCCAACTAATTTCTTGAAATGAACCATCTGGTTGACGTTTTAACGGCGTAGTCAAACGGTCCGCATGCTGCTGATAATGCTGTAATCTTGCGGCTTTTTGACAAATGTAGCCTTGTGAAAATGGATGCTCAGGATTACCTTTAATTTTGACAAATTGATTATCTTTAATTTCGACACTTAACCCGCAATTTCTTGAACACAAAATACATGCGGTAACATCCGTTTTGTTTTCCTTTAGCGCTTCTACCATTTCGATTGACTCCCTTTATTTTTATGCATATGGATAGAACTAAAATAACAAGTTCCAAAATAGAACTTATATAATAAATAGTCAACGGCACAAAGATTAAAAACGTTTTTTGCACGACCAATGTAAGGTTAAAAGCTATTCAAATACATCGTTAATTTGCTGTAAAAATTTCTTTAAATGCGGTGATTTGTTTGTATTGCTGAAGCTCATCTAGAGAATTGATGCTATGAAAAAATAAATTTTGTTTTTGAAATATGGCGACTTGTGCATGTAAAAGCTTAAAGCACTCTTTCAAACTTAAGCGTTGTTTTTCAATTTGCTCTGTTATCGTGATTAGGCTTTCACGCTTTAACAAGCAAAATGGGTATAAGGCATCTCCATTAATTGACACATAAGCTGCTTGCGCTTGTTTGTTTTTCCGAAGTGCACTATGCAATTTCGCAACGACTTGCGTTGGTATATAGGTCACATCACAAGGAATAAACAAAACATAGTCTGCTTCTACATTTGACCATGCGCTTTTCATACCCATCAATGGGCCTAAAAAGCCTGAAGCATCATCTTGAAAATATTTAATATCTGGCACAATACTTTGATAGATGGAGTAGTCGCGATGACTATTCACCCAAAGTTCAGATACCGATGATTTTAATTTCTGATGAATTTTAAGAAGTTGGGGTTCACCATCAAATTGCTGCAACAGCTTATTTAAACCGTTCATACGGCGGGCTTGTCCACCCGCCAGAATGACCAGATCAGTTACGGGATATCCCTTATTCACACTTCCACCTCCTGTTGGCAAGCTTTAATCAAGCCACGGATTTCAGGTAAACATGAACCACAGTTTCCACCGGCTTTTAAACAAGCAGTAACCTGTTTTTCATGGGTAATGTTTTGTGTTTTTATCGCTTCAATAATTTTATTCTTACCTACTTTAAAACAACTACACACTAAAGGCCCATCATTATTAGTAGCCGACATTGGCATGCCAGCCAGTAACGCTTTTCGGTGCAAGGCACTTAAACGTTCGCGTTTAAACAGACTAGCCACCCAATCACGGTCTGGCAATAAATCTGGCGGTGCAATATATAAGCTTGCAATTACGATGCCATCTTTCAAAATAACGCTATGGCTCAGTTGTGAAGAGATATCTTCAATACTTAACCATTCAAAAGTTTCATCGGCAAATGGCAAGAAATTTTTCAGGTTCTTTTGAGTATCATGAAAAGTTTGGCGGTCTGCAAGCTCATAACGGTTGGTTTTAACCATTTTGACCTTAGTCCACCATGCACAGTGATGTAGCGATTGTTGGATATGCGAATCATATCCTTCACGAACATAGAGTACGCCTTGCCAAGTGGTATAGAACGGCTGAATGGTGACAGGCGTATGTTTAAACTCAGGTTCACCAGAAATTGCATCAACTTCTGGGTTAACGACTTTACCAATACGAGCGTCGGAGGCAACTTGTTCAGTCCAGTGAATCGGTGCAAAAATTTGCCCACGACGTACACCTGATGAGAATGTCACACGCAATACACAACTGCCCCACTTTGAACGAACTTCAACCAAACCTTGATCACGTACACCAAACTTTAGCGCATCGCTCGGATGAATCTCACAGAACGGTTCTGCGCGGTGACTAGTTAAGTTTGCTGACAAACCCGTACGGGTCATAGTATGCCACTGATCACGAATACGGCCAGTGTTCAAAATGAGGGGATAGTCTTCTGAAACTGCATGAACCGGATCAATTGCGACCGTTGGTATTAGTTTTGCCTTCGCATTTTTATAGCTAAATTGGCCCTTGCCAAACAGTTGCTGAACGGCTTTAGCATCTTGGGTTTTATCCCACACTGGCCATTGTAGAGGTTGCAGAGCATCGTACTCAGCAGCATTTAAGTTCATCAAACCTTTAAGGTTGAAATAACGAAAAATACTACTTTCTTCACGCGCATCTATATCTACATTATCTTGTGCAGATAGTGCCGCATGCTCATTAAAGATGTCACTAGGGCCCGCAAAGTCAAAACCATTAAAGCGTAATTTTTTCGCAACTTGGCTCACTGACCACCAGTCTGCTTTTGCTTTACCTGGAGCAGGCAGGAAAGCACGCTGACGAGAGATACGGCGTTCAGAGTTAGTTACAGTACCGTCTTTTTCTCCCCAACCTAAAGCAGGAAGTAAAATATCAGCATATGCTGTCGTATCTGTATCTGCACAAATATCTGACACCACGACCAGCTCGCATTTTTCTAATGCACGTTTGACTTGGTCTGCATCTGGCAAACTCACAACTGGATTAGTTGCCATAATCCAGATTGCTTTAATTTTTCCTGATTCAACAGCACGGAACAAATCAACTGCTTTTAAACCCGCTTGATTAGCAATGAATGGGCTATCCCAAAAGGTTTGCACGACTTTTTGATGCAGTGGGTTATCTAAGTCCATGTGAGCTGCTAGCATATTTGCCAAGCCACCTACTTCTCGGCCACCCATCGCATTGGGTTGCCCTGTCATTGAAAACGGTGCTGCACCCAGTTTGCCAATTTTTCCAGTGAGTAAATGACAGTTAATAATACTATTGGCTTTATTTACACCCTGAGTGGATTGATTCACACCCATTGAAAATAGGGTTACCACTTTTTCTGTCTGAGCGAATTTCTCAAAGAACTGCTGTAACTTATCTAGTGCAATTCCTGTCCGCTTTGCCACATACTCCATATCAGTTTCTGGCTGACTGCTCGCCAAAACTTCTCGTAGGCCTTCGGTATAGGTATCTACAAACGCCTGATCGGCATGACCATTTTGATATAAGTATTGAAATAAACCATTAAACAAGGCGACATCTTGGCCCGGTAAAATCGGCAAATGTAAATCGGCTTGTTCACAGGTACTGGTAAAGCGTGGGTCAATCACCACCACAAACATATCTGGATTTTGGCTCTTTGCCTGCATAATCCGTTGATAAAGTACCGGATGACACCATGCAGTATTGGAACCCACCAATACCACCATGTCTGCGTGTTCAAAATCTTCATAGCTTGCTGGTACAAGATCTTCACCAAAGCTACGTTTGTGTCCAGCCACCGCTGATGACATACAAAGACGTGAGTTAGTATCGATGTTGGCTGTACCTAAGTAACCTTTTACAAATTTGTTAACGACATAATAGTCTTCAGTAAGCAATTGTCCTGAAACATAAAAAGCGATGCTGTCACGACCATATTGATCGATACACGACTGAAACTTATCGGCAATCTTATCGATTGCATCGTCCCATGTAGTTACAGTCCGATGAGACTTACGTCCCATCATTGGCTGTAAAACACGTGTTTCTAATCCCAAAGTATCCGCAAGACGGCTACCTTTAATGCATAAGCGTCCAAAGTTGGAAGGATGCTCTGCATCCCCCTCAACTTGAACCACAGGCCCTTGAGGTTTTTGTTGAACGTGTACACTGACACCGCAACCAACACCACAATATGGACATGTTGTTTTAGTTGTTTTTGCCACATGATCGGAGCTATCGATTTCAACGCTTGGAATACTGTTCATAACTGCTCCTTTCCCTATTTAGCCTGCATTTTTTAATGCAAAATCTCGACCAAATAACAGTTTATTTCTGAATGAAGAAACAGGGGTTTGATCTGCAATTAACTCTGCATACCACATGCCATCTTCAGTATCACCAAACAATACTGCACCAATTACCCGATCGCTTTGAATGATAATGCGTTTGTAAATCTGGCGTTTTTCATCGTTCAGGATAATATCTTCATAATCATCTTTCGGTTCAAAATTGCCCGCAGAGAATACATCGACACCACTGACTTTTAACTGGGTCGGTACAGTCGGTGCCTTAAAGGTCAAACTACCATGCTCAGCCAAGTGCGTCGCACAGATAAAAGCTTGGCCCCATAATGGCTCAACCAGACCAAATGTTTGCCCACGGTGTTCAATACACTCCCCCACAGCATAAATACTTGGGTCAAAGGTTTGCATAGTGTCATTCACCAATACGCCACGGTTACAGCGTAAACCTGCACTTTGTGCCAAGCTAATATTTGGTCGGATACCAACTGCAAAGACCACAAGGTCTGCATCTAAAACAGTACCGTCTTTTAGTCGAATCTGTTTTACATGACCATTTTCATCACCCACCAATGCTTCTGTATTGGCTTCGGTAATAATGTTAATACCTTTTTGTTCAATGCTATGACGTAGTAACTGACTCGCACGGCCGTCGAGTTGACGCTCCATAATGCGGTCCATTAAATGCAATACGGTCACATTCATACCGCGTTGCTTTAAACCGTAAGCTGCTTCCAAACCAAGTAAGCCACCACCAATCACTACTGCATTGGTTTTTGAACCGCAGTACTCAATCATGGTGTTAACGTCATAAATATCACGGAAGGTTAAAACACCTTTTAAATCGACACCTTGAACTGGAGGAATAAATGGCGCAGAACCGGTTGCCAAGATCAAACGGTCATAATCAACTGTTTGTTCCTTTTCGGTGTAAACCACTTTACGTGGGCGATCAATTTTTACAGCTTTGTCGCCTGCAATAAATTTGATGCCTTTGTCGCTATACCACTTTGGCGGGTGCAGCATAATGTCTTCAATGGTTTTTTCACCCGATAAAACCGGAGATAACATAATACGGTTGTAGTTACCCCAAGGTTCTTCACCAATCACCGTGACTTCATAACGATCTGGCGCCATGTCGAGTAAATCTTCTAGGCAACGCATACCTGCTAAGCCATTACCAATCAGTACCAGTTTAAGTTTGTCTTGAGACACACCTGTATTGGTAATATAAGTTTTTTGTGGCACGGGGTTGATCAAAACACGACCATCAACAATTTTGCTTGGATAAACTGAAAGTTTCTGGTCTTTATCTTCTAAACAGCGACCAGTAGCCAAACTAAAGTGTTGTTTATAAATTGGTGATGCGATCACACGCTCGCCTTGTAAATCACCAATAATGCCGCGGCTCATGACATTTGCTTGGCTAAACGGATCTTTATTGCTTAACACATAAACGCGTTTTTCATGTCCAACTCTGAAGATTGCAACTGCTTGATCACCTACTAACGCGCCTGCGCCAGTGTTTGGGGTTAAATCATCTAGTGCACACACATCAATCCATTCGCCATCAGGAAGCATATTTTTGTCTTGTACAATATTCATAGAAATTCTCCTGCTTATGCTTCAACCATTGGAATACGGTCTTCTGAACGCTCAACGTCTGTTAATGGTCGGATTTGGCCACGTTCAGTCGTAAATTGAATGTGTGGATCGGCCTGTTCATTTGCACTTGCATTGATATAAGTTTGGAAGCGTTT
Source organism: Acinetobacter sp. AOR14_HL (assembly GCF_027855175.1). Taxonomy (NCBI): domain Bacteria; kingdom Pseudomonadati; phylum Pseudomonadota; class Gammaproteobacteria; order Moraxellales; family Moraxellaceae; genus Acinetobacter; species Acinetobacter sp. AOR14_HL. Next base: position 128,138 of record NZ_JAKTII010000002.1, read on the forward strand.
ACGAACTTCAGGATTTTCTACCGCAGTACGCCATTCATCTTGATATGTACCAATCACATGTTCCATACGGCGCTCAAGCTCAGCAGCCAACCCAAGAGAATCATCAACCACCACAGATTTAAGGTAGTCCAAACCACCTTCCATGTTGTCGCGCCATACGCTGGTACGTTGTAAACGGTCTGCGGTTTGGATGTAGAACATATAGAAACGATCGATATAACGAATCAATGTTTCTTTATCGAGGTCAGATGCAAGCAATTCTGCATGACGCGGTTTCATACCCCCATTACCACACACGTAAAGGTTCCAGCCTTTTTCAGTCGCGATAATACCCACGTCTTTACCTTGCGCTTCCGCACACTCACGTGTACAGCCAGACACCGCCATTTTTAATTTATGTGGTGAACGTAAACCTTTGTAGCGGTTTTCTAGTTCAATCGCTAAACCAACTGAGTTGTCTACACCATAACGACACCAAGTACTACCGACACAAGATTTCACGGTACGTAATGACTTACCGTATGCATGACCCGATTCAAAACCAGCAGCATTCAATTCTTCCCAAATGAATGGAAGCTCATGAACTTGTGCACCGAACATATCGACACGTTGACCACCAGTGATTTTGGTATAGAGGTTATATTTCTTGGCAATTTGACCAATGGCAATTAAACCATCCGGAGTCACTTCACCGCCAGCCATACGTGGTACGACCGAGTAAGAACCATCTTTTTGGATGTTACCCAAGTAGTAGTCGTTACTGTCTTGCAGACCGGCATGACTTGGTTCAAGTACGAAGTCATTCCAGCAAGATGCCAAAATATTTGCAGCAGCAGGTTTACAGATATCACACCCTAAACCATGACCATGTTGATCAATCAAATCATCAAATGTTTTGATTTCATTAACACGAACCAAGTGATACAACTCTTGACGTGAGTACGGGAAGTGTTCGCAAATGTGGTTGTTAACGGTCACACCTTGACGTTGCAACTCAGATTTCAATACTTGAGTCACTAATGGTGCACAACCACCACATGCAGTTGCTGCTTTGGTGCATTTCTTCAGTGCACCTAAAGAAGTCGAGCCATCGCTAATTGCTTGGCAAATGTCCGCTTTCGATACGTTGTTACATGAACAGATCGTTGCGCTATCTGGAAGTAAATCTACACCGCTACCACCAGATTTACCTGCTGATTGCTCAAAGCCCGGCATGATTAAACTTTCAGGTACTTCCGGTAAATCCAGACCGTTTAACATCATTTGTAAAAGGTCGTTATATTCTTTGGCATCGCCCACTAAAACTGCACCAAGCAATTTAGTTTTGTCTGCATTTACAACAATCTTTTTATAAACCAGTGCATGCTCATCTGTATAGAAGTAGCTTAATGCACCCGGAGTCATTGCATGTGCGTCACCTACAGATGCAACATCAACACCCATCAATTTCAACTTGGTGCTCATGTCCGCACCAGCAAAAGAATTACACTCTTCATCTAGCACATGTTTAGCTGCAATACGTGCCATGTCATAGCCCGGTGCAACCAAACCGTAGATTTTGTTTTGCCAAAGTGCACATTCACCAATTGCGTAAATGTTGCTATCTGAAGTTTGGCAGTAATCATTAATCACGATACCGCCACGCTCACCAATCGCCAGACCACTATTACGTGCTAACTCATCACGTGGGCGAATGCCTGCCGAGAATAAAATGATATCTGCTTCAAGTTCACTACCATCAGCAAACTTCATGACATGCGTTGTGCTATCACCGCATTCAATGCATTGAGTGGCTTTTTGCGTGTGAACTTTTACACCTAAATCTTCAATTTTACGGCGTAGAACTTTACCACCCAAGTCATCAATTTGAACTGCCATCAAACGTGGAGCAAACTCAACAACATGTGTCTCTAAATCTAGGTCACGTAATGCTTTGGCTGCCTCAAGACCGAGCAAACCACCGCCAATCACCACACCAGTTTTAGCGTTCAAGCTCGCTGCACGGATGGCATCTAAGTCTTCAATGGTACGGTAAACAAAGCAGTTTTCACGGTCATTACCCGAAATTGGAGGAACGAATGCATACGAACCTGTTGCCAACACCAATTTGTCATAGCTAATCACATCGCCATGATTGGTTGTTATTGTTTGTGCAGCAGTATCAATTGCAGTTGCTTTTGTATTTAAACGCAGGTCTATGCCATGAGCATCAGCAAAGTCAAAACGAGCTAAAGATAAATCTTTTGCCGATTTCCCCGAAAAATATTCAGTCAAATGTACGCGGTCATACGCGATACGAGGTTCTTCCGCGAGGATAGTGATTTCCAGTTCATCATCTGCTTTTTCTAAAATGGCTTCGATGAATTTGTGGCCCACCATACCATGACCAATCATTACCAATTTCATAGTGTTTCTCCTCAAATCACGTTGCTTTTAAGCTGCGTTATTGCGTTCTCAAATAGACGTTGTTCTTTTGCTTTGTGCTCTACCGAGAAGCGAATCAACATCACGAAGCATGTAGCTGCTTGAAACCAATTTTTTTCACTCGTTGACAACGCCCAATGCACAGCAAAGTCATAAAAAGAAATAAAAAAAGCGAGCCCCCTCATAGAGAAGGCTCGCATCGCTGGAACTGAAAATTTAAATAATTCAGATGTAACTTTTTTATGCAATAAAAATAAAGACATGACCTTCACTCCGACTGAACGTAACTTCTTTGTGTGTACGGTTGCACTCACAAACTCGATCAGAACGGACATCGTTGGCCGTCTTTAAAACTCATGGTCGTCTTCGACCTGTAATTAAGTAAGCACTTTGCATGCCAATATTTTAAAAACTTAATAAGATAATATTTTTTATCTTTAATTTCATATAGATAATTACTTTTAATGTGCACATAAAGAATTACGTCTTATTTTGCGTGCTCTATCACTGCACACTTATATGGTTTAAATAAAAATACGCCTTGCTACAAAATGAATCGTATTTTTGCACCAAGATTGATCAGACCCATGCTTTGGCATGCTAAAGTGCCATTAAAGCTTGATTTTTTCTTTAGTTTTCGATGGCACTAATCTTGCTTAAAAAACTGATAACAAAAAACGCGTCGAATTGGCGCATTTTCTTAGCCTGATTTTCTGAACTTATGCCAAAACTCAAAATAGCCCTTATTGATGATGATCATGCGCGAGCCGACTATATAAGAAAAAGTCTGCTTGAAAATGATTTTGAAGTGGTCGCTTGCCTTACTTTGGACCACTTGAATATCTTTCGCCTCGAACATTTACAAGCTGATGTGATCTTGCTTGATATGGACCATCCTCACCGTGACATTATTGAAAGCTGTGTCAGTAGCTATGACCTTCCTACCGTTCTGTTCACGAAAAATTCAGATAAAGACACAATCAAACAAGCCATAGATGCGGGGGTGACTGCTTATATTGTTGATGGCATAGACCCTGCCCGCTTACATACCATTTTAGAAATCTCCATTGAGCAATATAAAAAACACAAAAAGCTCGAAGGAGATTTAAAAGATGCTCAAACTAAACTCGCTGATCGTAAAGATGTTGAAAAAGCCAAAGTTTTACTTATGCAACTCCATGGCCTTCCTGAAGATACAGCATTCCAGCTGCTCAGAAAAAATGCCATGAGCCACCGCATTACGATTGGGGAAATGGCACGGCGTTTACTTGACGCCCAAAAATTACTTGGCAATCAACTAAAGGATGAATAAATGAGCACATTAGAAAAGACTCAATTACAACTCGGCTATATTCCTTTGCTTGATTGTCTTGCACTGCTTTGGGCTAAACAAAGAGGTTTCTTTGACGAAGTAGGGCTCGATGTTACTTTAGTCAAAGAAGCTTCATGGGCAAGTCTTCGCGACCGCCTTGCTTTTGGTTTATTAGATGCAGCCCATTGCTTATCTGCAATGTTACCTGCAGCCGCAGTAGGATCAGATCAGATTGGTACGCCACTGCAAACATCGCTAGTTTTGAGTGAAAATCGTGCATTTATCAGCTTAAGCCAAAAATTAACACATCAACTTAAACTTCAAGAAAATGATACAGCTCAAGTAACGGCGCAAAAAGTGGTGCATTACATTGAACAAGGTCATTCCCTTTCTTTAGCACATGTATTTAAGCACTCCATTCATCATTATTGTTTAAGAGAATGGTTAGCTTTAGCAAACCCTGAACTCGCTCAATCGATTCAGCTCAAAACCTTACCACCACCTTATATGGTCGAAGCACTAGATAAGCATGTGATTGATGGTTTCTGTGTCGGAGAACCTTGGAATACTCAGGGCGAGCTTCTTGGTTTAAGTAAAATGATTTGCTCAAGCCAGAACATTATTCCACCTGTGGCTGACAAGGTTTTAGCCGTAACGCAGGAATGGGCTGAACAGCATCCACAAACGCTGGTTGCACTCACCGCTGCAATTATGAAAGCTCAGCAAGAACTTAGCGAACTAGAAGACTTTGCTCCAATTTTAAAATTATTGGTCGAATTTGGAATTGTTCGTTTTCATTGCTCAGAAGAAGTGCATGTCGACAAATACTATATGATTCAGAATATTGTCCGTCATTTGGTAAAAGAAAGCGCTCTTCCGAAAGTAGAAGACTTTTATTGGCTCTTTCAGCAAATGCAGAAGTGGGATGACCTTCAACTAGACCAAACGCAAATCAACGCACTGGGTCATAAATGCATCAATCTTGCGGCTTATGAACAAGCTAAGCAGCTTAATTTCGTCTAACAGGCCCTATCAATCAACAAAAAAAAGCTGTCTTTTATATAAAAGACAGCTTGAAAGACCCATAAGACAAAATGCGAAACACGCATTACTATACTTTTTGGACTCAATTGATCCATTTAAAATATAGCGCTTATGGACATGATCATATCCATCTAAACGTATCATTTTCAGACATTTTCATATCAATAACTGACACTTGATCAAAATCCCCTCTCTTAATCATTCTTACAATTCAAACTAATAGCCAACATGTGCATTTCGTACTGTTGACGTGGCTGTAAATTATTTGGCTTGTGAATCGTAGTAGTTGCTGAGATTTGGGGAAACTAAACAGCTTTGAACCATGATCATGGCGATACTTACATCCAGTTAAAAATTTGAATTATATCAATAATAAAAAAGCTGGTGATAAGTGAAAATTAAACACTCAGCACCAGCTTTTAGCTAAAATCAATTAATAATTAAAAGTATAACTCAAACCAAAGGTATGCCCTTGTGCCCGCATACTAGACACAGGTGAGAAGGTAATTTCTGACTGCTGGCTATAAACCGTGCGATAGTCTTTATTCCACACGTTATAAATTCCAAAATCCACTCGCCCCTTATAAGCTGGAAAATTCACTAGGGCGTCCATAATCGCATAACCCTGTATTTTTAGGGGGGCTTACCATGTTAAATAACCAATAAAGATTTTATATCCATAATAGTAATGACTACTATTTACATCTGTAATGATAATGAATACTATTTGCATCAATATTAATACTTACTAATTGGGAATAACAATGCGCTTGTCACACTTCAGTCTTTGCTTCCTTACAACAGCAATTTGTACCCATCTTTATGCCGATGGTTCAATTAAAACAACTACTGAATCACAAAATGCTGAAGCTAAACTTCCGACAATTGTGATAACAGCGACACGTACACCCAAAAGCATTTCTGAAATTGCGGGAACAGTTCAAACCATTTCTGCTGATGAAATTGCGCAACAGGCTGGTCCAGGTCGTAAAGTTGCAGATGTTTTGGCACAACTAATTCCATCTTTAGCACCAAGCAGTGGAACGAGTAGTAATTATGGTCAAACTATGCGTGGACGTAATGTACTGGTGATGATTGATGGCGTATCACAAACGGGCTCACGTGATGTAGCACGTCAGTTGAATAGTATTAGCCCAAATATGATTGATCATATTGAGGTAGTTTCAGGTGCGACCAGTATCTATGGTTCAGGTGCGACTGGCGGAATTATTAATATTATTACCAAACGTGCTGACAAGTCTAAGCCTGTTAGCTTTCAAACAAAATTAGGTGTGACATCGGCCGATAATTTCCGCGGTGATAGTCTGGCTTATCAAGTTGGCCAAACGGCTTCATTTTCAAATGATAAAGTCGACGGTTTTCTTGGCATAGACTATACCAATCGAGGTTCTCAATTTGATGGTAATGGGGATCGTATTTCATTAAGCCCTTGGCAGGGTAGCACTATGGATACCGACACCATTGATGTGAATGGTCGTGTTAACTTTAATTTAACAGATAATCAGACTCTTAGTTTTGGTGCTCAGTATTATAAAGATGAGCAAGATACAGAATATGGACCTGATTATTCTTATTTACTCACAAAAACAGATCCATCCTACAAAGCTGTCAAAGGTTGGAGCTTAGATAATCAGCCGTTTACTGAACGTTATGCTTTTAATACACAGTACCAAAATCAGGATTTCTTAGGTCAAGTTCTGAATGTGGAAGCTTACTATCGAAAGGAGAAGTCACGCTTTGTACCTTATGGTTATTCAGCTGACGGTGTTAGTGTAAAGCAAAGTCAATCAAATGTGGATTATGCAGGTATTCGTTCAACTTTACAGTCTGATCTTGTGGTTGCTGACCGTGATTTAAAACTAACTTATGGCTTAGACTATGACTGGGAAAAAGATCATCAGTGGGCGGACTACTACATACCAAGCAATAATGGTTTAGTTTATACCCCAACTGGAGAAAAACAAGGCTCAGGACCAGATACTGAAATTCAGAATATTGGTACTTTTATACAAGGAGACTATGCAGTAACAGATCAGCTTAATATTCAAGCTGGTGTGCGTTACCAATATGTTCAAGCGGATACAGACAGCTATTTAACTGCACGTAAGCCATATACATTAATGGCTGCAGACTCTACAGATTCAGATAAATTCCTGTTTAACCTAGGTGCTGTCTATAAACTCAATGATGCTCAGCAAGTCTATGCTAACTTTTCACAAGGCTACAGTTATCCAGATGTGCAACGTGTATTACGTGATGTTGCAGCATATACCTTAACTACGTCTGGTATTGCTCCGATCACTGTGAATAGCTATGAACTAGGCTGGCGCTTGAACCAAGATAAAGGTTTAAATTTGGGCCTAACAGGTTTTTATAATACTTCTGATAAAGTCGTTCAATTTAACTCGGATCGTTCTGTAAATGTTGTTGATACCGACCAGCGAATTTATGGGGCTGAAGCAACAGTAAGTTACCCATTCATGGAAAATTATAAGGTAGGTGGGACTTTAGGTTATACAAGAGGCCAGTACAAGGATGGAGCCAATAATTGGCATGAATTAAATGCTTTTGCAGTTTCACCAATGAAAGGTACGTTGTTTGCTGAATGGAATAATGAAGGCTATGGTGTACGTGCTCAAATGCTTGCGATCAAAGGAACTGATAAAGCTTATAAAGACGATCTAGAGTTAAAATCAGCTGGACTGAGTGATAGTAATAGCGCAGCAGAGATTAAAGGTTATACAACCATGGATGTATTAGCACATTTCCCTGTGGCGAAAGGTCGTGTGGACTTTGGTGTCTATAATCTATGGGGAAATCAATATAAAACTGTATTCGCTCAACAAGCAGCAGTAACCAATGCTAACTCATTGTTAGCAATCCCAGCCGAAGGTCGTACTTTTGTGCTAAGTTATACTATAAATTATTAAATTTAGAACTGGGAGAGACTGTTCTAAATTTTCTAAAATTAACATAATACGCCTTATTTTTTAATAAAAAGTCCAACCCTAGTGTCTGGACTTTTTTAATGATTTGTCACGTTTAACGGTTAATTATCAATCAATTTTTCACAATTTCATGTAGCCTCTCTTATTCTATTAGAGAGAAATACAGATATTAAAATTCGACTTTTTTTAACAGTCTGATTTAGGTTTTCCCAAAAAAAACTTGCCCCTCTTTCTTTAATCGATCATGGATTAAGATGGTATGTAAGAGCATATGATTATGAAAAATGATGCTGTATATCAAACTGGTCCTGACTATTTGAGATAAAAAATTAAGTTGTTGATTTATTATATTTTACTGTACTTTCATTTCTGATTCATTTAGTCTATCACGTTGCCGATAACTTCCACAGCGTGAGTAAAATTCATTTCGATAACAATGATATAGAACTGCTGTTTTTTCTAACATCTTTATTTTTTTCTGCGCTTGATAAGCAATATCTTCTGCAATATAGGCATAAGATTTTACATTTTCATCCGGCTCACCCACTATTCTACTGGCAGTTGAATTTTCAAAAATAAAATAACTCATCATGCGCATAACTGCTCTGAAATGCCCTTGCCCAAGCACATGTTTTTCACCAAATAAAATATGCCAGCCCAGATCAGAGTCATCAGCATCATAATAAAGCGCCAGCCGATCACGCTTGGCTTCATATATCTCAAGATAACCAACATCAGTATGTTCAATCGTAATAATAAATAACCGCTGATGATCATCACAAATCATCTTTTCAAAATAAACTGCCAGTTCAAGCTCCGGTTTATTTAGCTGCCACTGGGGAATCACATGAGGTTCATGCATCCATTTATACAATAATGGAAAATCCTGCGGGAGTTGCACAGCCCTTAATCCATAGGCTATTCCTCTTTCCTCGTAATGAAACTCATCCAACAGCTGTGAAGATAATGTCATCATAAATATTTCCTCAATTCAATTTTATGCAGATGCAGTAAAGTGGTAATAATCCTGTGCTGAATGTTCGCTGAAAAACTGGTCCCGTTTCTGCCTTTCTTGGATTTCCATTTGCTGAAACTGCTCGATATGATGGCGGGCAATATCTGGACTCAAAATAAACACACCATCAGCATCTCCAACCATTAAGTCGCCAGGGGAAATACAGGTATCTCCCATCTGTATTTGCTGGTCAAACTCCACCACACACTCTCCCTGCTGACGTGTAGTCAGACAACTGACCGATAAAGCAAAAACGGGGACCTTCATGTTTCTTAAGGCAGTTACATCCGTTACTGCACCCAATATGATTACAGCGGCAAGCTGATGATATATGGCAGCGCGATGTCGCTGTTCTCCCCAGCAGGCGCGATGTTCCAACTGACGTGCATCAATAACCAGTACATCACCCGGTTGGCTGTTCAGCAAAGCCTGACGCAGTGCCATACCATTGACTGAATGCAATGTAGCCGTACGCACTCGCCCCACAGCATGCCCAATTTGGTTAATCGCATGAATCTGTGGTAAATGCCCTTGGTCCAGTACATGACCAATGGTTGAGCTGGCAATACCTGCATAGCTCTGGATTAAATTATTTAACTGGTCTTGCATGAGTATTGACCTCTGTGTTCATCCTGTCTCAGTAATGGACAGCTTGCACAATATTCTTTTTGTGCTTCAGGTAACTGAAAATAAAAGCAGCATTTTTTACGTTGATAGGTCGTGGACGATTGCTGCCGACTCTGATCCAGTAAATAAAATGGGTTCTGTTTTAGGCCCAGATCAGATGCAGGTAAATCTATCAAAAACTGCCGTTGAAACTGGATACGGCTGAGGAAAGCTTGGTTCCCCCCTTTTCTGTTCATCATGTCGTAAAATTGCAGAATTCGTAATGCAGTATTTTCCCACAACAAAAATTTCTGTACTTTCCCTATACGGGTGAGGACATCAAATAACTTTTGCAGGTCATCCAGTATAAATCGCACATATCCTTCAAAAGATTGCTGTTTTCTACTGACCCCATGCTGTAATTGAGGCAGATTAATCAGATGTAGTGTTCTGTCCCAATACCAGTCAGGAGGCAACACTGTGGAAATACAGGATATTTCCCATGGCAAATCAATTTCCTCAGAACTCAGTGCATAAAAATATGGGAATAACAGAGGAACAGCCCAGTATTTAATGAACATGGATGTAGTGCAGGTTAAATTCACTGCACCCACACGGGAACCAAAATCATTTAATGCTGTCAGACATGCAGAGGGATTTAGCAGATCTGTAAAACTCAGTATCTGCTGGCCCTCTACAGGCAGCACATCAAATTGAATATTCAGGCGTTCAGCCAGCAACTGCCTAAGTACTGGCATATCAGATTCTGTCATTTTAAAATCAGACCCAATATTCAATACTGCAATCTTTGACTGCACGCCTGAGTTTTCTCTATTCATGAAATTAAACAACACTCCTGAATACATTCGGCACTGTTCCCATACTGCTTGGCATACTTCCCACCCGATTATCTTGCTCAAGTAGCGGACGGATCAGCTGCTTATATGGCCACAACTCACTATCAAACAGGATATGCTTTAATTCAGCGCGGGCCGTATCCGTAAATGGCACATCATCCAGCGCTTGCTGTAACTGCTGAGCCAATACGCGCCATAAATCAGCCGAGTCAACCTGATAGAACTCTGCAACAGTTTCCAAGATACTGGCCAGATTGACCTGTATACCGAGTGTCTGCAGATAGAGAATCAAACTTTTCACGCTGTCGTGATACAACGTAATACGAAAATCATGTGGACTCAGGTACTCAGGATCAGGCAGGCCCTGCTGCTGCATCCACGGCTGATAAATACGGACAGAATCATGGTCGCGGAGCATGAAACCAGCGAACTGCCCCTGTTCCAGTACAATACAAATATTTTGACCATGAATTTCGCCCATCAGACCAAGACGGAACAGGCGCAAATTTACCTCAAAGAAATCACGGCATAATGCAGCAAAAGTATTGTAGATATGCTGTGGTGTAACAGTTAAATTCTGCCATTTTAGAATCAAATCAAATACACATCCCTGCCCATCCATCAGTTGCCCTAAGCTAGCCATAGGAATAATCTGATAAGGTGCTTGTAACAACTCAGCAGGAATTCTACGGCGCTGTGCAGCGAGATGCATCGGTCGTTCGTTGAACAGCATTAAATTATCTGGCGTTAAATTCTCCTGTTGTTCTGGAAGATAAGCCCACCATTGATTTTCATCGCATAACCACAGACGTCTTTTCAATACCTCATCTTTTTGCTTAGCAAGCTGCAACAGTTGCTGATTCTTTTGCCCATTGATCATTTTTACAATTGGTAAAAAACGCAATGAACCCAGTGATTTAACTGCAAGTGGCAATTTCAGACTATCCTGTGGCTGTGTCGCTGAAAGAAGGCTTCTTAGTGACGAACTGGCGTACCAGCCGCTAGACTGGAACGCTAAGGGGACAATATCCTTATGGCGCAACTCTTCAGAAAATTTGTTGGACAGCACATGCTTGAACTGCCACGCATGTAGGGGAATCGCCAAATAACCATCCCCCAGCGCTTTTTCATCACATTCCTGTTTCAACATCAGGAACTGTTCCGCATTCAGAAAAATACGTGCAGGTTGCTGCCTGCTGATCTCAGTAACATCCTTCCCATAGACCAACTTTTCTTTATTTACTGCAACCCAGTGAACATTCATATCGTGAGCAAATTCAGGACTGAAATACTGATATTCATCGGGACTAAAACCGTCCTTTAATTTGGCCAGAGGATGATAGGGACGATCCCGCAAAGCGGCATACTGTTCCAGCTGTATAAATAAGTCTGCGGGATGCTGCGTTAACCACTCTGAAGAGGACAATTGATGTTGCTGAGACAATTCTGCATGCAGCATTGCCTGTTTTAAATCTGCACGAAAATCTGCCAGTTTTGATGTATCAGCAGAGTTGAAGCACTGTAATTGCTGCATGAAGTCAAATAACTGCAATGCGCTTAGTTTCTGAACATGATAATCCTGTGCTTCGTCCATGCTAAGCTTACAGATCGATGCTCCAACATGCATCTGCCAACGCTGTTTCAAACCCTGTTTCAGCGATAGAATCAAGCACTCAGTCTGCGCAGAATTAAATAAAACTGCAAAATGCTCCCCAGCTGTATAACTGTCGAAAAGTGTTTCAAAGCCATGCTGAAATCTTTGTCTGCATAGGCGTTGAGCCTGATCCTTTGTCAGGATCTCCGATTCTGAAATATATTGCTCAGCAAGTAGACTATTGACCAAATCCATCAATATCTCCTGCCCTGAAACAGCAGGTGAAAATACCATGGTATTCATTCGTTTATCTCCCCTAAACAAGCTGACGGAAATGGAACAGAGGGTTATTGACATAACGCATCTGTACATCACCATCACCGAATAAGCGGCGGCGGGTTAGCGATTCAATACAATATTGCTCTGCAAAGACATCAAACACTGCATAGCGTGACTGGTGTTCAGGATATTGCTGCTGAAAATGATGAATAATATCTGCTGCTTTTTGCCAGAAGACCTGCTCACTAAAGTCAAGCTGCTGTTGTAGTGTTATGGCGATATCACTCAATGCAACAAAGAATAGACAAGCGCAACTAAAATCCCGCACTGCATTTAGGTCATCCGTGAGGATAAATGACATGCGATTAGCTTTCGCATGTTCCGCGGGTAATGCATGCAAGGCCGGAAAAGCTTCTGGATGGGTCAGATGATCAGGACTGAAGCGTACTCCATCATGAAAATCCTTTAAAATGATCCGTACTGGCCAGCCATTACGATGAACCAAAATAATATTCTGACCATGCGATTCAGTTCCAATTCCTTCAGCAAAGAGTAAATATAGAATTGGCTGAATAACCACAGACAGCAATTGCCCAACCCATGCATCCACACCATACTGATCCAGCCAAGGTGCGATCAGTAACTTCCCATCCTGCTGAACATGACCAATTCCATTCAGAGGAATAGCGTCTTCACCAGATTTTAGATACTGCTGAACACTTTCACGCCACAGACTGGCAATAGTTCCATATGCCTGCTTGGCATGTGATGCAGGCAGACGAGTAAAATCCACTGCTGAGGCATGTACTTCACCAAGAATATCAAAATCCAATTTTTGGGCAATTTCACTGTTCTTTTTTAAACCCTGTAGCCAATCTGTAATTAGCGGCCCATTCATTGCTGTATGTGTCGCCAATATCCGTGAACTTGAGGTATTTGTCAGACTCATGGACATTTTGATATAAGGCTTTTCAGGATGTTGTAAATTGGTCAGTGTTCTCAGTGACTGCTGAGCAATATAGGCATATTCCCCTCGTCCCAGATAAACAATCTTCTGTTCAGCAATTTCCTCAAAGAACACATGCACAATAGTATTTTCCCATTGCCATGGATGAACGGGTAACCAAGTATACTCATCTGCATTTTTTTGCTGATCCAAAACCTTTGTAAACTCTTGCTGATCCTGTTCAGTCAACTGCTGCTGCAGAAAATCATCCGCATTTAAATGACTGGATGCGTTATGGGAAAATATGGACTGATGTACTGCAATCCACACCAGATGAATAGGTTGTGCATATTCAACCCCATATTTCAGATTATCCTGCAGATTAAAACCCACTCGGGATTTATAACAAGGATGATAGGGATGGCCATCCATCAAATAGGTTTCCAGCACATCATAACTATATTGTGCTGCTGGTAGTGCATACTCATTCTGGCAGTGCTGAGACTGCACATCATGAATAAAAGTTCGCTTCAATTCACTGATAAAACCATCAATCTGGGCTGCCTGTGGAATACTTCGGATAACCTCATCAATCACTAAATTCAACTGTGCAACCGTTTTCTGACCCTGATAATCTTCACGGATAACATCTGTAGCATTCATGCGTACTAGCCCAAAACTGAGATGTCGCTGTCCTGCAGCTATGTAACGTACCGATTGCCCTTGTGGATTGATCACATTTATATAAAAAACACCATCCTCAAACTGGGCTGGAATCACCTCTTCATAAATCAATGCCTGTAGCAATTGTTTGATCACACGCTGTTCAACTTTTTTCATCGTGGCTTGATCAGGCTGCTGCCAAGCCAAAGTGCTTGCATTCACAGAATGTGTGGTCGTAGAAAGTGCTGGATGTAAATTACCCATTATTTTTACCTTTATTGATTTTGGACCAAAACGTCCGCTTGCTTTTGACTCGGAAACTTCCATGCAGCGGGTAATGCCAACAGCATCACTCCTGCACAGATCAAAAACAGTTCCCGTATTGCATGAATTTGAGCAATTGCGAGTTCTGGTGAATATGAAATATTGTGTGTACGAATTTGCAGATAGAGCGCAGCAATCACGACAGCAATTGCAGCGCAGATCCGCCGCAGTAAGTTATTAACAGCTGCTCCCTGAGTTACCAGTTCCTGATCTTCCAGACTATTTAACCCTGCTGTTGTCGCTGGCATATAGGACAAACCAAATCCCAGCCCATGTAAGATCATACAAAACATCAGGGATATAACATGTGTGCCAGGAATCAATGCCAGACCAGCAAATGCAGCAACAGTCAACAGAAGACCAAAACAGATTAATTGTCGGGCACCATGTTGATCGAGATATTTACCCGCCCATTGACTACATAGACTAGTGGTCAGTGCACTGCTCATCAGAATCAGCCCTGTCCACACTGGACTGAGTTTTAAAGTATTCTGTAACAGTAGTGGGATCAGGAGTAAGGTAATGAACAGTCCGATGGTATGCACAACTGAAATAATGACACTGTAGTTAAAACCCCTATTGGTAAATAGTTGCCAGTCAATTAAAGCATTGGGCTTATTACGACTGAACAAGAAAAAGCCGCAACATGCCGCAATACCTGTACTGAACAACAGCAGAAACTCAGGCGTTTGGATGTCACTCAACTGCTGAATTCCACTCAAGCTGAGCAGCAACGCTACAATACCCACAGCAAGCAGTACAAAACCACTCCAGTCAAAACGCAACAATCTCACATTAGTCTGCTGTGACGGCAACCACCTTAACCCCATCACTAATGCAAAGATCGCCAGCGGAACATTCAATAAAAACAACGCCTGCCAGTTCCACCACACCAAAACCAGTGCACCCAGCATGGGTCCACATGCCAAAGTCAGCATGATCATGGCACCCCATAGCCCTGTAGCAGCACCCCGCTGCGCAGACGGAGTTACCATAAATATAATTCCCAGAGACAATGGGATCATTAATCCACTTGAAAAGCCTTGTAAGGCACGAACCAGCAGTACAGTTTCAAAATGCTCTGCAAAAGCACCATACAGCGAGCTCAAACCAAAGACTATCAGCGCAGTCAGATATACCTGACGTTTACCAAATCGCTGACTCAAATAACCTGTGAGCAATAAACTCAGGCTCATACTCAGCAGAAAAATAACCATCACCCAGCTGACTGCTGTTTCATTAATCTGAAAATCATGCATCAACTGAGGAATAGCGGGGTTAAAACTACTGTTGTTTATACTGACGGTGCCAGTCCCCAACATCACACAGATCATCACCCAACGTTGTAACCCTGAAGATACAGGATTTTCTGTTTGCAACAGTGGTTGTGGCTGTTCAGCCATCTCCTGTCCCCTGTGTTATTTGCTCATGACTTTTAAATACTGATCATCGGTTTTCCCAGAGGGACGCGGCATGACTGTATTTGTTCGGGAATTATTTATCTGGAATTCAGTCGTCAAGGCCTGACTACCCAGCTGAAAATCCTGAAAGCCTTGTTTTCCGTCTACATCAAAATAGTTTTCTTTCAGAATCTGATTGGCAATCCTTGCAGAACGGAATGCACCCAATCCCAGATCTGGAGTACCAACGCCATGGTGTTGGAGACTGGTATTCTGTATATAGATCTCACCATCTCCTTGATACTGCAGTTGATGATGCTCACTAATTTTCCAGCGTTGCTGAGTATCTAATACAATCCCGTCATTTAGCTTATTCAAGAACGTCTGTGCAGGATATTGATAACCCGTTGCTGCAATCACGGTACTTGCTCGGATTTTCAACATCTGCTGTTGCTGAATCTGTAAAAATTCAAGTTGAATATTATTCGGACCATGTAACTGTGCATTCTCCAACTGATAGTTGCCAGCAATAGTCACACAGGTATCCGCTTGTCCAATACTACGGTGATAAAGGCGCTCATAGATTTCCTGAATAGTTCTGCTACTGATGCCCTTGTACAAGTGGGCTTGTGCAGTTGGCAGAGTATCCTTGAGAGCTTCTGGTAAATGGTAGAAATAACGCATGTAATCTGGACTGAAGCTTTCCAGACCCAATGGTGTATTTTCCATGGGTGAAAAACCTGCGGAGCGGGTCAACCAATACAAATGGAATTTAGGCTTGCCTGTTTCTGATGAAATCTGCTGATCAAATAAATCAATAAAGATTTCCGCCGCAGACTGACCAGAACCAATCAGTACCACATTGCCAGAAAGATTATCGGTACACTGCTGTAGATAGCTGGAAGAGTGCAGACAAGATGCGGTTTGTTCTGAAATTGCTTGTAATGGTTTGGGTAATCGCGGCACCGTTCCTACCCCCAATACCAGTTTACGGGTCTGATGAATGGACAATCGCCCACACTGTTCAGCAATCACCTGAAAACCTCCAGAGATTGGAGCAACGTCCACCACTCGCTGACCAAAATGTAGATCATGCAACTGCTGTACGACCCACTGGCAATAATGGTTATATTCCTTGCGTGGAATATACAGATTCTCACGGAAGTAAAATTTATAGAGACGTTGCTGTGCCTTTAAATAGTTCAGAAAGCTATAAGGGCTTGTCGGCTCAACCAGACTAACCAAATCGGCCATAAAAGGGACTTGCAACATCGCACCTGGTAGCTGTAATCCTGCATGCCAGTCAAAATTTTCCCGTTTTTCAAAGAAACAATACTTCAATGAAGCATGCTGATTCACCAACGCAGCAAGACTTAGATTAAAAGGCCCCAGACCAACACCGATGAAATCAAGCATAGTCGGCCTCCTCAATAACTTGTCTAACATAGAGTGGATTTTTTAAATCAACATAGATTGATTGCTGAGAAATATCAGCTTGTAACTCATCCAGCTCATACAGACGTGTCATCATATTGCCTTTATAAGGGAAAGTTTCATGATGTAAAACAGTCTTTAATAAATTGCTTTCAGGATATTTCTGATAGGCCTGCAACAGGTAAGATTGCAGCATTTCAATTAATTGTTGCTCCTGAACGGCGCCAGTCATACCTATGGCATTAATCAGACCGAATAAGGTATTACCAATAAAGTAATAACGGAAACGCTCATCCACCAGTGACAATGGGCACACTGCCTGACCATCTGTTGCCAATGTCGGATAATGTTTCAAAATTTCTGTGGCAAGCTCACGGATATAGTAAAATCCTTGATTATCCCTAAACCATACTGTTTTAGGCATACCCTGTTCCAGTTCAATCAAGGTATTCTGTTGATGTGCTTCAAAAGCCATTCCATATTCATGATACAACTCCATCAATGGTAGAATAGTCATTTCTAGGAAGCGATCAAACCATAGCAAGGCAACTTGTGACTGAGACTGGCCTGTTTGTTTTGAAATATCTGCAAAAATTTCACTGAAACGATTTTTTGCTAATACAGGATGATCTTGACACAATGAAGCAATACAAGTCACATCATCACTGACCTTAAATGGATTTTCACGCAAAATACAGATGGTTTCATCTAGTACCTGATCATCAAATTTCAATGCAATCCAAGCAGGATCACTCAAAGCCTGAAGGTTCGGATTTCGCTGCCTGAATTCACTTAGACAATCATCATGCCACAGCTGATAACTCAACAAACCACGGTGGCATTCCTTGTACAAATTGACCCGAACTGAATTAGTCACAGCCACAGTCATAGATGCCTTGAACATCCAAGGTGATTGCTCACTGTACAGCGTACGTACTGAAGTTGTTGCTTTGACATCCCAGCCTAGCGCGCCAAAATCAATCAATTTCTCTTCATGTAGAAGCTGTTGATACCAGTCCTTATCCTTTAGATAACGTGCCTGCCATGGATGTAAAGGCAACAATGCATATTCAGGAAACTGGGCTATTTTAGCTCGGTGAAACGCATTGAAATATGGTTCTAAATCATGTTTGAACTGTGTAGGAATATCAATTTTATGTGCATTGTCCGAAGCAATATGTTCTGGGTGCACATATAGAAATTGCATTTTGAAGGTATTCTGTGTTTCAGGTGAAAAAATCTTCCAGTCATCCTGTACAAAACCCTGACGGCTTTTAGGTGAAGGATGCATGCTGTGGCCAAGAACCAATGCCTGTTCACTCTGAATAAAATTTTGCTGTTTTGCTATAATCTGATCAAAATCTGGTTCACGATGACTGAGAAATTGCTGCAGTGCTCTGTGACTCTGAATCCAACACTCTAGCAATGAAGATGCATCAAGTTGCTGAGCTTTGGATTGTTCAATTAAATTTTCCAGTAGATTTGACGCAATATTTACAGGGCTAAGTGCCAGATATTGACCTTCCCGCTCGACCCACGGTAAGTCAGCAAAACGGTGTCGCCCCACCTGACTGAAATACTCAATCGGTGCATAAAGAACCCCATTGATTGCGTGTAAAGGGATACTCAGTAAAACTTTACCCTTACCTCTTTCTGTTAAATGAGGGGATTGTTCTGTTAAAGAGAGAAAGCGTCCATGACCTGTTTCTTGTAAATATGAGTTCACTAAATGCTGCAAGGCAATTTTATTTGTGATTGATCTCATCAGGATTACTCTGTGGAGGGATAAATACCTACGGAGAATATCCACACTTAATTGCAAATACAAATGATAATTATTATTATTTACATTCAATAATAAAAAATTACATTAACTTAACAACTCTTCATTTTTTTCACACAGTAAAATCAAGTCAAATCACTCACACTGCAAAATTCAACCTTAAATTTCCTAAAATACTGATCAATGCACAACTGGATCAGATGAATTTATCCTGATTAAGTGTGATATAAATCACAATTATTTTGTAATTTTTAACAAACGAATAGAAACTTTGCCTCCTCAATGCTTTCTTCTCATTCCTGAATAGAGCGAGAAACAAATTACTAAAAACAAAAAAGCAATTAGCTAGGATTAGTTGAAAGAAATGATAAAAGCCGAGTAAAAAATAAGCTCTACGGAATATCATGTGTAAACCTACTCTATAGAGCCTAGTAAAAATTCTTGTTAGTGAGTGGAATTATTCTATGTGGTCTGATGGATTATCCTCTTCAAAATTGAATTAATATTTATCTAAACAAAATCCATCTATTCCATGCAGACCATTAAACTCTAGCTCAAAAACTAGATATTTTAAGGAGAACCATGAAATTCCTCTATTAAGCTTTATTCAACAAGCTGCACCCAACCAAAATTTACAATCGAACGATGCTAAAGACTTCATTACTTTTTGGTGGAAACAATACATTAACGTTTCGCTTATTCTATTAGTTGAACTATTTGCAAATAAAGGCATTAGCGTGGAGTCACATAGTACTTTTTCATAAAAATGGCCTACCAGTTAAGGCAGCCTTGAAAGATTTTCATGACGGTATTCGTTTTAGTCGTCATCTTTTATGCGAGCCAGACCTTCTACCAAATTTACAAGATGCGCCAAATGAACATGCCAAGATTAATACAAACTCATTCTTGGAAACCCATTCTCCAAATTTGTTCCGTAGCCTCTCCGATTAATGTCGAGCAACTGGCACTTGCGAGCTATGATTTTATCATTATCGACTTGGAACACACTTTGAAGGACTAGAACAACTAGATGAAATTCTAAAAGTCGAAGGCATCGATATTATTCTTGAAGGTGCTGTTGACCTTTCCCAATCTATGGGAATGCAGTGGCAAACCAGCCATCCGAAGATCAAAGATAAAGTTCAAGAGATGTATGCAAAGACAAAAATGAGCAATAAGCATTTCTGTGCAATTCCCCGACTACCGGAAGATATTGCGGCTTGGGAACAACAATCTGTTCAGCTTTTTGTGCTCGGTGATGACCGAAGCATTATTCGCCGTGCGCATCAAAATCATTTGAATGCCTATAAGGAAATCTCATAACTGTTCAAATATTGTGGGGGAATAAATATCTATTCCCCTAATCTATTGAATAAATTTCAGATATATTATTTTTAAGCAATTAATAATATTGTTAACTACAATGATTCTCATTTATAATTCGCTCAATTTAAAATCATTCTCAGGGCGAGAAAATGGTAAATAAGATAAAAAGTAATAAACTTTTTAAAAGAAAGTCTGAAGTTAAAAATATCATTCCACTCCTTTCACTTGGTGGGGTCATTTTTCTCTCAAACTCTGCCTTTGCAGCTTCATCTCCTGAAACCATAGAAACAGAAAAAAAGCCTGAAGCCCTTCCTACAATTACAATTACCGCTTCACGCGCAGATGAACTTTCTACTTCTGCTAAGCAAGTCACCAAGTTGGATGAAAAACAAATTGAACTTTTAAGAAATGGTTCCTCTGGAAGTATTGCGACTGTATTAGCAAAAGCTGTACCGGGCCTGTCTGACTCAAGCCGTACTATTACAGATTACGGTCAAACTTTACGTGGTCGTAATGCCCTCATCTTGGTCGATGGCGTTCCAATGAACCTTACACGGGACACATCAAGAGGACTTTCCTCAATTGACCCTGAAAGCATTGCAAATATTGAAGTGATCCGAGGCAGTAATGCAATTTATGGTGGCGGTGCTTCTGGCGGTATTATTTCAATTACCACGAAAGCTGCGGGTGGTGAACCTACTGCAAAAACCGTCATTGGGCTACAAACACCTTTAACGAATTTCCGTTCTGATGCTTTGGGTGGAGATATTCACCAATATTTCACAGGCAGCTTTAATGCCTTTGATTATGCATTCGACTTTGGTTATCAACGTATTGGTAGCCCATACGATGCAAGTGGTGACCGTGTTGCACCGGAACCAAGTCAGGGCGACCTTTATGATGCCGATGCCTACAGCGTAGGCGGTAAGCTTGGTTACCATATTGATGACAATCAATACCTACAATTTACTGCTAATTATTATAATGCCGAACAAGACTCAGATTATGCATCTGACACAAGTGTTAAGAATACCCCTGCTGGAACTGTACCAGCCAAAGCCATTAAAGGCTTAAAACTCAAAGACCAGACTAAAAATGAAAACCAGATATATAATCTAACCTATAACCATAAAGACCTGTTTGGTAATAAGGTTGATGCTCAAATTTATTACCGTGACTTCTTTACTCGTTTTTCACCATTTGACGCACGTGTTGCCCCAGATAAAGTCAGCCCACGCGGTGGACAAGTGGATCAGGTCTATCAAGAAAATAACGTACTCGGTAGCCGTTTAACTATTACCACACCACTTGAGTTTTTAGGTGATACCTCATTGGTTTGGGGTGGCGACTTTAGCCGTGAAAAAAGCGAAATGCCTTTGGATATTTTCGATCAAAAAATTTATGATCAATCTGGTGGTTTAGAGTTTGTAAAAATTGGTAAGCTGATTTATTTACCTGAACTCACCACGCAAAGTGTGGGTGGTTTTCTACAGTTAAAACACCGCTTTAATGATCAATGGTCAGCTGAAGCTGGTACGCGTTATGAAGACAGCTATGCACAAATTGATAGCTTTGTTCCATTATCACAATTAGGCAAAACTAACCCTTACACTGTTCCGGGCGGAAAAGTGAAAGCTGATGCATGGTTGTATAATACTAATGTGACTTTCTCTCCAAATGATCAACACTCGATCTATGCATCGTTTAACCAAGGCTCTCAGTTACCTGATGTCGGTGTGATCATCCGAAATGCCGACACAGGTTTTAACCTTGGCTCATCATTCTTAGAGCCTGTAAAAGTTGATAACTATGAGTTGGGCTGGAAAGGAAATTTCAATAACTTCTCTTCAAGTTTAGCGGTATTCCACTCTACTTCTGACCTTGGTGCTGTGCAACCAGTAAGTAATAGTTTGGTTATGCTTAGAACCAAAGAGAAAGTCACTGGTGTTGAAGCAACACTTGATTATCTTGACGATGCAAATATTTGGGGAACTGGTGGTAGTGTTACGTGGATGAAAGGCCGTGAAAAACCTCAAAACGGTGCTGAACAAGACATGACAGGTTTCCGTATTCCACCATTAAAACTTACAGCTTACGTTTCTTATAGCCCAACTGAAACTTGGACCAACCGTCTACAAGCAACTTACTTCGGTTCAGAAGATTACCGCTTGAATGGTGTAAATAGTTTTGGTCGCTCCGATGTAAAAACTTATACAACAGCCGATTTAATCAGTAGCTTTGCGCTTAACAAAAAAGACACTGTGACGATTGGTTTAGAGAACATGTTTAACCGCAAATACTACCCTCTCTATAGTCAATTATTAAGATCTGGCAATAACACTAGTCATTTGGTGGCAAATGGAGCAACGCTTAAAGTTTCTTATAGTCATAAATGGTAATTAAAAATTAGATAGAATGTGCCACAAAAAAGGAGATCTAGTACGGTCTCCTTTTTTTATTTGAAAATTATTTAAGCTTTCTATTTTTTCTTTGTCGACTTGAAACCGACTGTCAGGACTACCCTAGCTTTCTACCAGAAATTTTGTTAACTTGATTTCGTTACATATTCAAGATGTGATTTTATCTCCCAACACTTTTCAACATCGTGTTTATGAAACTCAATTCATGCATGTGGCTTTACCAATATTTTTAAGGGGAAATCATAGTGGAAATTTCACATCGAGAAATTTATGCGCTTGTAGACATTAATAATTGTTATGTCAGTTGTGAGCGACTATTTAATCCCAAACTTATTGGTTTGCCTGTTGTGGTACTTTCTAACAATGATGGATGCGTTGTATCACGCAGCGAAGAAGCAAAAGACTTGGGTATAAAGATGGCAACCCCATGGTATCAAATTGAAGAAGAAGCTCTCAAAGCAGGCGTACACGTTTATTCAAGCAACTACACTTTATATGCCGAGATGTCTCGTCGCTTTTTTTCGGTTCTTGGGGAGTTTTTCTCATCCGATGATTTAGAGGCTTATTCTATTGATGAGTGCTTTATACGTCTGACTCCTTATCTTCAATCTCTAGAGATCCATTCTTATTGTGGCAAAGTCGTAGAAACTCTAGATGAATGGTTAAGCTTACCTTGTTGTATTGGCATCGGATATTCAAAAACTCAGGCAAAGTTAGCCAATCACTATGCCAAAAAAATTAAAAGCTTTAATAGGATTTGTAATTTCACTACTTTAGATCCCCTACTTCTTGAAGACCTCATGCAACAAACTTCTGTTAAAGAAGTCTGGGGAATTGGCTACCAATTGGTCAAACAACTACGAAGCTATGAAATTTATTCATGCCTAGACTTAACTTTTGCCAATGAATACCATCTAGCCAAAGCTTTTTCTGTGGTTATGGCACGTACCATTCGTGAGCTAAAAGGCCAATCCTGCATTCAACTTGATGATCCTGCCATCCTAACAAAACGAATTTTAGCATCACGAAGTTTCGCTCAAGCTTTATCCAGTATTGAGATTATTAAACAAGCGCTTATCTTTCATCTCAATCGTGCTCATCGGCGTTTAATGAAACAAGAACAACTCTGTGCCTGCATTCAAGTCATGCTTTATGAAAAAACAGATAAACCACCTTATAAAAAAGCGTCATCTCAAGCAATTGGCTTAACGTATGCAACAGATGATCTATGCATATTAACCAAAGCAGCAATGCAACAAATTGATGTTTTATATAAAGAAAATAAAAGATACATTAAGATTGGAGTTTTATTTTGTGGTTTGCACGCCCGTCAACATCACATTGATGATTTATGGCAACCTCTTGAGCTGATCCAGCAAAGACAACAACTAATGAAAACACTAAGTACAGTCCGTAATCGATTCGGTAGTCACTATTTACAAGTGGGCTATCATTCGCGTAGCCCATCTTGGCATATGAAACAATGTCACCGTTCAAAAAACTATCTAACTCGATGGAATGAGCTACTCGTAATTGAAGAGAACTCTACAACCGTTACACAAAATACATGAACTGTTTTTGTCAATTCAGTTTAAAATAAGCTTCATTAAATTACTTGAAATTTTGTCATTTTTTAACATTGCTAAATCATCGCAAAATTTACAATATATAAGCCGAATTTGGCGTACCCTTTCTGCGACAATTAAAACAAATTATAAAAAAATTGTAGAAACATATGCCATAATAAGCAAACTTTGCAGACATCTTGCAAAGAATATTTGCAACTTTAGAGCTGGAGCAATCTGAATGAGTTCGACCATTTTGGTGATTCATGGACCGAATTTGAATTTGCTGGGAAAACGCGAACCAGAAGTATATGGTCATCTTACCTTAGGTGATATTAACCAACAACTTATTACCCAAGCTCAACACGCATCAATTACATTAGATACTTTCCAGAGCAACTGGGAAGGTGCCATTGTTGACCGTATTCATCAGGCACAAACTGAAGGCGTAAAACTTATTATTATTAACCCGGCCGCCCTCACTCATACTTCTGTTGCTCTACGCGATGCTCTACTAGGCGTTGCCATTCCATTTATTGAAGTACATTTGTCGAATGTTCATGCACGAGAAGCATTCCGACACCATTCTTATTTATCTGATAAAGCAATTGGCGTGATTTGTGGTCTAGGTGCAAAGGGCTATAGTTTTGCACTCGATTACGCTATTGAAAAAATTCAACCATCTAACCCAAACTAGTTTAGGAATAGTCGCCCATGGATATCCGCAAAATTAAGAAACTCATCGATTTAATGATTGAGTCTGACTTGCAAGCGATTGAAGTTAAAGAAGGTGATCAATCAATCGCTTTAACTCGTCGTAGTCCAGTCGTTGCTGCGGCTGGTGTAGCACTTCCGGCAGCTCCTGTTGCAGAAGCACCAGTTGCAAAAACACCACGTGGAGCAGTTGAACCTTCTCCAATGGTTGGCGTGTTCTACGCTGCTCCAAGCCCAGGCGAAGCACCATTTGTTAAAGTAGGTCAAACTGTATCTGCTGGTGAAACTTTGGGTATTATTGAAGCAATGAAAATCATGAACCCAATTGAAGCAACTCAAAGTGGCGTGGTTGAAGAAATTTTAGTGAAAAATGGTGATGTTATCCAATTCGGTCAACCTTTATTCCGTTATCGCGCGTAATTACCTCGGGGACGTCTATGTTGCAAAAAGTTTTAATTGCAAACCGTGGTGAAATCGCTTTACGAATTACCCGGGCTTGCAAAACATTAGGAATCAAGACTGTTGGTATCTATTCAGATGCTGATAAGGATTTGATGCATTTACGTTTTGTTGATGAAGCAGTATGTATTGGTCCGGGCGCAAGTAGTGATAGCTATTTAAATATCCCGGCAATTATTACTGCTGCAGAAATTACTGGTGCTGATGCCATTCACCCTGGTTATGGTTTCCTTTCAGAAAATGCTGAGTTTGCTGAAATTGTAGAAAGTTCAGGCTTTACTTTTATTGGTCCTCGTCCAGAACATATTCGCCTCATGGGGAATAAAGTTTCTGCGATTGTTGCCATGAAAAAAGCTGGCGTACCTACTGTACCGGGTTGCGACCATGCCGTGACCATCCACAATGCCTTAGCAGAAGCTAAAGAAATCGGTTTCCCGCTTATTGTTAAAGCGGCATCTGGTGGCGGTGGACGTGGTATGCGTATTGTTGAGCGTGTAGATACACTACTTGAATCAGTTCAAGCAGCACAACGCGATGCAGAAATGTGGTTTGGTGACGATACTGTATACATGGAGCGTTTTTTACAAAAACCTCGCCATGTCGAAGTTCAAATTCTTGGTGACGGTAATGGTCATGCGATTCATTTATATGACCGTGACTGTTCATTACAACGTCGTCACCAAAAAGTGCTAGAAGAAGCGCCTGCACCAAACCTGCCAGAACAAGCTCGAGCTGATATTTTAGAAGCGTGTGTTCATGCATGTCAGCTAATGCAATATCGCGGTGCTGGTACGTTTGAATTTTTATTTGAAGACGGTGAATTCTTCTTTATTGAAATGAACACTCGTGTTCAGGTAGAGCACCCTGTTACTGAAATGGTGACTGGTGTTGACATTATTGAACAACAGCTACGTATTGCAGGCGGCCTAGGACTAGAACTTCAACAAGAAGATATCAAAGTTCAAGGACATGCAATCGAATGTCGTATCAATGCAGAAGATCCAACAACTTTCTTACCTTCGCCAGGTAAAATTGAAAGTTTCTATGCGCCAGGCGGTGCAGGTATTCGTTTAGACTCTCATATCTATCCAGAATATAGCATTCCACCTTACTATGACTCTATGATTGCCAAACTGATTTCTCATGGTAAAGACCGTGAAACGTCAATTGCACGTATGCGTCAAGCGTTAGATGAAATGATCCTTACAGGAATTAAAACCAATATTCCTCTGCATAAAGATCTTATTTTGCAAGATAAGAGCTTCTGCTCTCAAGCAATGGACATCCATTACCTTGAAAAACACTTGCTAAAGCAATTGGAAGAAAAGAAGAAAGCTGAAACTGCATAATAAAAAAAGCCTCTTATAAATAAGAGGCTTTTTTTATATCTATTACTTTATGGTAGTACTCTACGCAAAGTCGCAAAACACTGCTCACCCTTAGCGGTTGAACAGAAGTTAATAGTATGATCATTTTTCCACTGTACAAAATATTGAGAAACATCACCTGTTTGATCTTGTTTCTGTCCAGAACAATCCATTTTATTATTATCAAATTTAATTTGCATGACTAAAGCAGCTAACTGTTCTTTAGGATCATCGGACGGTTGATATTCATATAAGCCATATGACCATTCTTGACCACTTTTGATCACTACATCATTACTACTACGGAAATTATAATATTCCACACATTTCTTATTATTTGGAATTTCCATTCCCCATAATCCCATAATTTCAGGACGCGTAACAATACGTATAGCATTAGGATTACTTGCTGTCCGAACGGGTTGTTCGGCTGGCTGCTGAGTCGCCGTTTCTGCCACAGCTAAACCAGAACAAGCCCACAATAATCCAATAATATAAATATTTTTCATAGATTTATTAATCATTAAACGCATGAACTTAAGTTAGCATATTTTTTGACAAATTCACTGGTTCATAACCATATAAAAACAATATTTTTCAACTGTAACGTGCTACAACAAGTCATCAAACAATTTTATATTTACTTGCTTTTTTCAATATAAATACCTTGTTTTTCATTATTTCGAGCTTATGCCGTTGAAGAATCGATTTGTTTAGGAAGCCACATTACAAAGCATAAGCCTAAGAGTACAACCAAGCTGGCACACATAAAGATGATTTCACCGGAAAGAATTTTCCAAAAATGTCCAGCCAGAACACTGCCAAAAGCCACCCCTAAGCCCCACATGGTGCTGTAAAGAGCTTGTCCCCGTCCTTGCTGTCCAGCCGAGAAATTTTGAAAAATAACTCGCATCGCAATTAAGTGAAATAGACCAAAACTAAAAGCATGCAAACACTGTGCAAAAAGTTGACCAACAAAATAATGTGAAAATAGTGCAACTAACATCCAGCGTATGCTCGTCACTAGTAAACACACAATCACCAAACTACGCCATGAAAAACGTTGAAAAATCTTTGACGCAATTGAAAACATAAAAATTTCTGCAAAAACACCTATAGCCCATAAAAATCCAATTTCAGTTGTACTGAAATTCAAAGATTTTAGAAAATTACTATAAAAACTATAAAAAGGCGCATGCGAAAAAAGTAAAATAAATTCAATTGTAAAAAATGCAGCTACTGTCGGGCGTTTAAGCACGGGAAGTAAAGGCTCTAACTGCTTTTGTGAGGTAGGCGCACCATCCGGTTCTCGAATTGTGAAAGACCAAATAAATGCCAATGAAGCAATAATTAATAATAAAATCGGAAGCATCGAAATAGGTACTATTTCTAGAAGTGCACCAATAACGAAAACACCTACAATGAATCCAACAGATCCCCACTTACGGATTTTGCCGTAAAGTTTAGCTTTTTGATCGCCCAACCAAAATAAAGTAACCCCTTCAAATTGAGCTAAAATAGCATTTTGAAAGAAGCTAAAAATAAGCATGAGTAAAGCAATGGATTGAAACGTATTGGGAACTATAAAAATAGCCAACCATATACATGATTCCATCCAAGTCGCCAACCGTACTAATAGCATTCGCTTACCAGATTTGTCAGCAATCCATCCCCATACTAAAGGTGCAAAAAAACGCGTTACAATGGCAATTGATGATAAAACACCAATTTCTTGATAATTAAACCCTTGATCTTGAAGATATAAATTCCAGTAAGGCATGAATGTGCCAACGATGGAATAATAAAAGAAGTAGAATCCGCCGAGTCTAGTTTGGATTGTAAGTGGTTGCATTAAGTTGCTTTATCTTGCATTTTCAAAAAGTTAATCATAATTAAAGTTGCATCCACTTGTACTGATATGCTGAATGTTGCATTTCACTAGTCTACAAATCTAATTTCCAATCAATTTAAAAAATTTGTAGACTGCATGCTTTTAAAGCAGAAACTACACATCAAATTACTGATCTGCGCAATTCTATCATTTTGGGTAAAACAAAATTGATTTATTGTTGATAGGGATAATAAAGAGGTGCCGATGTTTATCTGAGTTAAAAACCTAAAAGTATTAATTTTCTCAAATTGTATTAGCTCATAGCATAAAAAAGCCCTCCGAAGAGAGCAGTTTGCGGACACGGGTTCAACTCCCACTATTTACACCGAAATATTAATTTCTATTTAATAAATGATAACGGTCCATTGGGAGTAAATGCCAAGGAAAAGTACCTATGCGTTTGTATAACGCAGTCCCCTTTTCTTTCTCAATAAATAACCAAGCCATAAAACCTCCGCCATTGAAATAGTCATGTATTGCTGCGGCCATGTGCGGATTGGCTGGCAAAAGTTGCTCGTATTTGTAATGACCCAAATTCATTAATCTTAAATCTAGCTGCTGCTTTCAGGCGAACTATGGTATAGCCCATCTCTTCAGCTACATCATAACAATCAAGACTCTACGCCTTTGTTACAAGCTTTCCCCTACGACCGCCAGACCATGGCCCCCAGCTATAAAAATCCCCATATAATGGGGATTTTTATCAAGAAAAAATTAAAGCGACGATAATTTTGCTTTTATTAATGGCACATAGTACATAATTGTACTAACTTGCGCTGCATTAAATCCTATATCTCTCTTACCTCCTGATGATCCAGTGCAAACAGTAGTCATGATATTTGTTGAAGTGTTATAGGTAGCCCCGGGAGCACATACATGCTCTAAGCCAAAAGCATGTCCCATTTCATGCTCTTCAGGTGATTGAATATTGTGATTGATTCTTTGCCAGTCCAACATTACGTATGGTCGATTAGAATTTCTTTTTCCATGACTATCTGCTTCATTAAAACCGTTTGCTTCAGAATAACCATCATAAACATAAAAATTTAAAGCATTTTTATCTCTAACTTTGGGGTCATTGCAATTATTAAATAAAGTCGCCCACCCATCAGAATCATATGGAGTAGCAGAATTAACTGTTGAAACAAATGAACATGTTGAATTTTTTACATCATTATAAAAAGATACACTTTTGAAGCGAAACTTTATTACAGGTGATCGATCTTCTTTGACAAAGTAATTATTTAAAATATTAACTTCTTCTTGCATTTGATTTAATGTTGCGACCATTTGAGCCGAGGGATTAGAAGTAAGAATAACAAAATGTACATCAAAAGTTTCGTAAGTTGTATCAGCATGTGAGGTAACTGGTTTACAGATAACTAATAAAAAAGCAAATAAAAACAAAAAGGCCTTCATTTCAAGTTAACCTTAAATTAAAATTAATATAAGGTTAACGATATATAAAAGCAGATTATAAAAAAGCGAAAAAAATAGATTTCCACTTATCTATATGGTCTAGCCTAATATAATTAAAGCCTTAACTATACCAATTTATTAAAATTAATTAAATGCACATGTATTTAATTAATTTTAATCTTTACTTAACATCTTACAAATCAGCCAACTTATTAATAAACATCGTAGCTTCAGGATTAAAATAATGACATGATTTTTTTGATAACTCATCATAGATTTCAGAGTATTTTATTTCTGATTCATATAGTTCCTCCTCATCCACGAAATTTTCTTTATTCTTGGCTACAGTTTTTGCAAATGAAAAAACTTCTCCTTTCAAACTCAGGTTAGCCCAATAATATGTATCGCTAACTTTTGCTGCCCCTGTGGTGTAAGAATCTAGGATGTATGCTTCTGTATCCTTATATATAGAAAGCTTGTCTCCTTCTGATTTTCTATATTCCCACCATTCTTTAATTGAGTTTTGGTTATAGACTTCACTATTAGGTTCTGGGTACCTTTCTAAAGTTAATACATCACTATTTTGCTCAACTGATATGAGCTGAATACATTTTGATCCTACGGGAAAATTACTACTATATAATTTTTTATAAAATTTTAATGCAGCAAGACCGTATACATCATCAAATAGTGGGACTCCATTAAATCTAATTGATAAATTAGGATCAAAAGTATCAAAAACATTTTGGCCTGATATATCTAAGACTTTGTACTTAGTAATCCTGTTAAATTCGCCTGTTCCATTTAAAAGTGTTGGAGACAAAGTCCATTGATTAATAGTCGATGTATTAATTTTTCCTAAAAGATCACCATATTTTTGATGTTTTTCATTGCTACCATAAAAACCTGTATAAGTGGCATAGCTAGGTGTCAATCTTTGTTCTTTTTCATTTAAGTTAAAGAAATCCTTTTTTTCAAATAAATTATTATCATCAATTGTTAAAGTAGACCTTACTGTTGCAATTACGCGCTTTACAGGAGGCTCGTCTAATCCAGTAACTATAACTCTTTCAGCAAAATGAAAACTTGACCATTGTTCAAAAACTTTTGGTTTAGGTTCTTCAATATTTTCATCTGAATCATTGCAAGCCACTAGCAATAGACTTGAACACATAGCGATCAATATTTTATTTTTTTTAAACATTATTAAAACTCCATTAAACAACTCTTAATATATTTTTATTTGATAAAGTCACCGAAATAAGATGAACTTATGTTACTGAATTACCATAATAATTAGACTAACAAATACGCGCTAGTATTTAATTCATAGTTATAAAATTAAATACATATAAAATATTTTCTTCAAATTTGACTTTAAGATTCTCAATGGAAGTAGTTTAAGACAAACAGATAATCTTAAAGGAGTACTTAAAAATAAAAGCTCCGCCAATAATCGATATTTAGCAAGGCCTCTTGTGCCATAAAACGTTC
This sequence comes from Acinetobacter sp. AOR14_HL, assembly GCF_027855175.1. Lineage (NCBI taxonomy): Bacteria > Pseudomonadati > Pseudomonadota > Gammaproteobacteria > Moraxellales > Moraxellaceae > Acinetobacter > Acinetobacter sp. AOR14_HL. Next base: position 159,443 of record NZ_JAKTII010000002.1, read on the forward strand.
GGCAAATTAAAATCAACTATTAAAAAACCCACCGAAGTGGGTCATGTTTACTCTATATAATAGCTGTTTCCATCAGAACTATTGAAAACCAAATTTAAAGTAGGGTAAATACATTCACCTTTTAACAAAATATATTCAACTTTGGGTCTCTGAACTCTAGATGAGTGATTGATTTTATTAGTATTTACTTCTATATAGTTTGCCTGCGCTCTTTTTTCTTTACCTTGGAAATCAATAATTGTAATGTCTTTTAGCATTAATATGCTCCAATTTAATCATACATATTATGCTCAACACTATTTTTATACTATCAATATTTTGTAGGAAACTAGATTGAATTAATTTTTAAAACTTTATTAAACCCATACTTTGAAAAAATTTAGATATGTGTGCTTTATGTACCCCTACTTGAAACTTGGATAACGTAATTTCAAAATTTAAAGGATAAGACTCAACAGGTTATATATAATTGATTTTATTTATGAAATAAGTCATCGAGATAAAGATCTTTTCTGGGACAAATCAACACACATAAGTCTTAAAACTACCGCAATGTAAAGGCTTTTAAAGCGTACTATGAACTCTCCCTAGTGAAGATAAGAAGATAAAAATGTCGGGTTTTAAAAGTTTTTCTCAAAATACAACTAACCATGCCAATGTCATCAAAGCTAAAATGAATAAGCATTCTGCAGCAACACCACCTACTGAAACTCAGCCTTCACAAGTTCCTGGCACTGTAAAAGATCTGCCTGAGAATAATGAACAGCCTGATCCTAATAACAAATAATTTCTTATTAACAGTGCCTTGGAAGTTGTTTTGAGGCTCTGCTACTATAAAGAATAAATTAGTGCACTGATTTATTATACTATTAATTACTTTTATCAATTTGATTTGTTTAGTTATTTAAGAAATTACAGCCACTCATCCCAGAAAATTGATATGACTAGTCTCTCAGATATGAGGGGCTTTTTTAATTGTTTTTTTCACTTAAGCTGTATTTAGCCGACTCATCTTAGATAGGTTAAGCCCAGAAAAATTGGCGGGCTTACTTTTAATATCCGAATTATGAAAGGTATGGATGTTTTTGCGCCAAGTAATCATTCGCTATTTTTGTTGTCTCAGCATAGGTCAACTCCGCACACAACCAAAATCGATATGTATTTTCACCAATAATATAGCTCTGGCGATTGTATGTTGATTGTTTACTTGAATCTATTTCACTGGCTTCTAAGTACGTACCTTCACGGTTATTTATAACTTCACCGTCTAAATCACCACCAATGCAAATGAACATTGTACTAATCCATATAATTATAAAGATCAGCTTAACACATAAAGTAAAAGGCCCCGCCAATAATCGATATTTAGCGGGAATCTTTGTAACCAGTACCCAAATGCTCGGCAAATTGAAATCAAATATTAAAGAACCTCAGAAGAGGGCCTTTAGTTAATCAAAGTCATATCACAAGTTATCTAAAAACTCCCAGCCCTACAATTCTAATACTTTGTTTTTCAATGCAAATAACTAATTTATTAATAACCAACTTTGCCTCTGAAAGCTTTTTTTATTGATAAGAAAGATTAAATAAAGCTAAGAGAACTGTAATTTAATTTGTACAATGTGTTAACTTGTGTAAAAATACATTTAATATTCATAAGGTATTTATTCATCAGATGTTTTTTCTTATTTTTTTAATTTGTCTTTTTCTGTTTTTACTTATTCTAAAACAACATTACCGTTAACCGTTTTTTTTTTCAACTATCTTTTCTTTAAAAATTTTTCTACTTCCTTTAAATTAGAACAATTAATAATCAAATTTATAGATAGCTCCTTTAGGTAGAGTTAAATGTGCGAATCAAACTTGGCTTAAAGGCATCACATTAAAAAATCACGGATATTCACATTACCAACCAAAAACATATTTAACATTAAATTTATAAATTTAATCAATAAGTTACTGTAACAACTATCGTATCTGAGTAATTACCAGGAGTCGTTGAAATAGTAGTACCTTGTGGAATTTTTCCATACACATTTGTGCTTTGAGCACTCCCCAATCCCGTCTTGGAAACACCTCCAGAACCTCCAACCGCGGTTACACCACCTGTAGTATCCCATACCGTACTATAAGTCGAGTTCTGATATAGCTGATAGGGAATATATTGACTACTACCATTTGTCATACGTCTAAAACCTCCAGCAATACGGTTATTTCCATCCCCCAAGTAAATACTATATGGCGTTCCATTGTTACAAGTCGTATTCACAGCACCTTGCCCGTTGTAATCACGACTAGTCGAACCAATATCATTAATATTGCCAAAATCTACATTTGAGGTTGAATCTAATTGGCATAAACTTGGTACAACATAATTAGCCGTTATAGTGGTATTACCTGAATCCCAACCACCTCCGCTATTACCTTCACAGACACTACTAGAGCTTGCCTGCATGTCCCAAAAAAGCTGAACCGTACCAGTATATGTACCTTTAGGATATGCAATGAGCGAACCAGTGCGTGCTGGGACTTTTACATTTACAGAGTAATTAATAATATTATTTGAAGCGACTGTCCTCACTGGTCCATACCAAACATTTGAGGTCTGATTTGTGGTAGAAGAACCTGCGCCACCTACAGTTGCAGTGACCGTATAAGGTAATGAAACGCTATTATTTACGCTTGTGGTTCCGGTAAATACCGTCTTCATACACATATAAGCTGAAATTTCAGGAGTAGTACGTCCGCCAAGACATCTAATCGTGCCGGAAAAGTTGATGTTTGCATCACTATTAATTGTGGCAGCCGTATAGGTATATGTACTATTAGTGTTTCCAGTTACCGTACAAGCCGCATGTGCAGAGCTAAAAAATGCATATAATATAAAAGACAGAACAATTGCTAAAATATACTTTATGGCCAATGAAAGCTTTTTACCCTTCATCCAAAAACTATGACTGACAGTAGTTATCGACATACATAAGGCCCCAACTTTTTAGCACTGTATTGCTTATTTTCATACGCAAAATTAACTTGGCATGAACCATGATCCAGAAGATCTACTTCAAGTTTGTTTTGTTTTAATAGATTTGGAATAAATACTTCACCATCGTAGCCAACTACCCCATCTTGCTGTCCATTAATTCGAACGCTATAACCCGGCAATAACGCTGAGTTATTCGAATCAACAAGTTTCACTAATCCTGAAATGACCTGATGAGCGCCAAAGTCAACCAAGGTTCCTTGGCGATAACCTACGAATGCTGTTTGGTTAGTTGAAGTAACATCCCATTCTAAAGGTAAATATGATGGGTCTAGATAGATATGATGAAGCTGATAAGGTCTTAAATTTGAAATTAAGAATCGACCAGTTCGATCAGTCGCTCCTAAATTGACTCCACCATTTAGAATTTGGCTTTGTGGTCCAGCATTGGTCACGACCGCATAGCCGTCTCCAATTTCATTGGCTGCAAAAATCCGCCCTGCTGCCGCAACCAACGATCCTGTTGCTGAAAGTGCAACCTGATCGTTCTCTCCTATTCTGTTATATCGACCTGTCAGATAAGCAGCACGGGCACGGTAAGATGCATAGATAGATGCATTGTTTTGATTGGCATCCTGATCGTGCTCAACGTAGCCTCCCCATCCAAATGAATCGATTTGCGGGTCATTAAATCCATTTATTTCTTGTCTATATGTTGTTTTACCACTTTCATTAGAAATACTTGTAATCGCATTGACTCTGGTAGATGGTGTATAACGCAATGCAAAGTAAATGCCATAGTCTTTGTGATTTTCATAATCTTTATACGCTGAGGTATAAAATCCCCAGTTCTTGTTCAAACTTCCACTCAAATTGGCAGACACTAATTTATAAGAATTGTCGCTATATTTGATCTGGTTATATCCCAGATAGGCGCTATACCCTTCGTAAAAGTTATAGCTCATCCCCGCCCTAAAAATCTCATCTGCCAG
>NZ_JAKTII010000001.1:0-40397 GCF_027855175.1 Acinetobacter sp. AOR14_HL
ATATTTTCAATCGGATTTGGTGCAATATCATCAATCAAAGCATTCTGCTTAACTTCTGTACTACGGTTACCCGCTCGGTCAACGACAACAAAAGTAAGCTCTTCGCCATGTAAATAGACCTGATACAGGTAACCAGAAACATTACCTGCACTATCTGCTGATCCATAACCAATAATGTCACCATTGGTATTTTTAATTTCAATCTGGCTATTTGCTTCAGCCTGAGCTGTAAAGCTCTGTCCATTGATATCGAATACAATATTTTCAATCGGATTTGGTGCAACATCGTCATTCAAAGCACTCTGCTTGACCTCTGCACTACGGTTACCCGCTCGATCAATCACGACAAAAGTAAGTTCCTCACCATGTAAGTAAACTTGCTGAAAATAACCAGATACATTACCTGAGCTATCGGTATAGCCAAAACCAACCTTATTGCCAGCCTGATCTAATACATCAATAGAGCTTCCAGCTTCTGCCTGAGCTGTAAAGCTTTGGCCATTTTCGTTAAAGATGATATTTTCAATCGCATTTGGTGCAATGGTATCAATTAAAGCATTTTGCTTAAATTCGACACTTCGGTTACCAACTCGATCTATGACAACAAAAGTAAGTTCTTCACCATGTAAATAGGTTTGATTAAAAGAACCAGAGGCATTACCAGCACTATCCGTAGAGCCCCAACCTGTCTGATTACCCAATGAGTCAAAAACTTCGATCTGACTATTTGCTTCTGCTTGTGCTGTAAAGTTTTGACCGTTTGCATCAAGTAAAATATTTTTAATTGGATTTGGTGCAATATCATCAAGTGGAGCTTTAATTGAAACAGCTTCACTCACATTTCCGGCTTGGTCTTTAACAGTGACCGTGAATGCCTCTCCATGTAAATTATTGCTACCTAAGAAAACAGTAAATGTACCATCAGAATTTATGGTGTTATTCCATATATTCACTAGCTGACCATTATGATCAAAAACCTGAATCGTAGTATTCAGTTCTGCTACACCCGTAAGATATGAACCATCTTCTGAGAAAACTAAATTACTGGCTGGTGTAGGAGGAACTGTATCAGCGGTAATTACAGTATCGGTGCTTACTTGTCCACGAGCATCCTTAATTGATAAGAACAACTGTTCACCATCAACAAGAGGGCGGTCAAGCTGGAGTTTAAAATAACTTGATCCATTCCATCCGTTATCTTCACCGACTTTAATTTCAGCTACGACTTCACCTTTGGCATCTTTAACAATGAGAGTACTATTATTTTCAGCTTGCCCACTTATCACTCCGTCTGAAGTAAAGCTATCTACATATGGGGCAAAAGCATAGTTAGGCGCCTGTATCTGAGCAGCTAAACTTACATTTCCATTTACATCTGTAGCCGTGACATAAACTGTCTCAGCATTGGTTAAAAACATACCTAATTCTATCGAGAAACTTCCACTCTCGTCGGTCCAGTTATTCCAAAACCATTTATTAAGAATGTTTCCTTGACCATCTTTAACTAAAATTTCAGAGAAAGGTTCTGCATGACCATAAACTAAATCACCAACATCATTGAAATTTAAATCTGTTGGAACAGGTGGAGGAGTCAGATCTACAACAATATTCTGCTCAGGGCTCATCAGACCTTTATTATCAATAATTTGAACGGAAATTTGTTCTCCATCAATTAAAGGACGGTTTACACTCAAGCTAAAATGACTAAATTCATTCCAACTATTGTCATCACCTATTGTAACTTTTCCTAATTCATTACCCTCAGCATCACGCACGATTACTGTACTATTATCTTCAGCAAATCCAGAAATTAAGCCTTCTTGTGTAATACGTTCAACATATGGAATATAAGCAAAGTTTGGAACTTCGATTAGGGCTTCACTCGTATTTTGATTTTTATCTACTACCTGTACGGTAACTGATTCGCCTTCTTTTAAAAATTGGAATACAGATAAGCTTGCAAAACCTTGCTCATCTGTAACACCGTTAGCGATTAGATTTCCTGTTCCAGAAAATACAAGAATAAAGCTGTTAGGTTCATTAACATGTACTGATAAAGTTTCACCACTGATATCAAATTGTGGAGTTTCTAAAAATACTGCGGGGGTATAGTCTGCGGTAATATATTGCGGATGGCCTGAAATATTATCTTTATCTGTAGAGATAATAATATGAGTGCCTTCCTCTAAAGGCTGATCGAGAGACAAAGTAAATGGTCTAACTTCACCTAATGCCATTACACTAAAAGGTGTAATACCTGAGCCCTCAAATGCAATAGGGTTAAACTCTTGTAGAATATTTCCATTCTGATCTTTTACAATAAAATGACTACCTTCAGTCGCATAACCAGTGATCACACCCTCTGGACTAATTCGTAAAATACTAAGAGCTGGAACTTCAGTAACTAGACCAATTAATGAATTTTCACTGCTGTATCCATTATAAGTAGCAACTGCATAAACTTCTTCATTTGAACTAATTGAAAGGTCTTGTAGAGTAAATTTACCTTCATCATTAGTTATTGTACTGGCAAGCCAATCACCATTTTTATTGTAGATATCAATCTTGCTTCCTTTATAACCACTACCTGAAATGATAGCTCCATCTATATTGTTGAAAGTTAGAGAATCTAGTATTGGTGAATTCGGAGTATGATCTACATTATAATTTTGAATCTGTTTAATAATCGCTGTATTGCCAGCTTGATCAGTAAGGCTAATATCAATTGATATATTGGTTTGCGATTCTTCTGACCACAAGAACTCTGCTGGAATTTCAGCAACCCATTCTTGAGTTAGCTCATCAAAATGAAAGTTATAAACAACATCATTTAATGTCGTATTTATTGAAGTCAGTGAGCTATTTAAATCTGTTGGTAGATTATCTACGTCCAGTCTTATAGAAATAACTTGATCTTTTTCAACCAGGCTTATTGTATTGTCTTCAGTAATCGGCTTTACAGTTACTGTAGTTGATTCAACATTTAAGGAATTATCTACAATCACTTTTTGTACAGCGGTTTCTGAGGTATTCCCTGCAAGATCCGTTACTACAGCTTTAAATTGATAAATACCATCAGCTAAATCTTTTTGTTCAGCTGTTGTTTCCTGCCAAGTTTTTCCTTCATCTTTCGAAATTTCATAATGATCTAGTAAAGCAGCTTGTTCACCGATCACAATTGGTTGAGTTAGCTTCAAAGTAAAATTATTATCTTGCGTAATCTGATCCGTTGCTGAGACACCTGTATCGCTCAAATCAGATAAAGTTAGTTCACCTGCTTTCGGCGCCGTTGTATCAACAACTACTTTTTGTACAGCAGTTTCTGATGTATTCCCTGCAAGATCCGTTACTACAGCTTTATAGAGATAAATACCATCAGCTAAATCTTTTTGAGCTAATGTCGTTTCCTGCCACGTCTTACCATCATCTTTCGATATCCAGTAAGTGATTTGGCTATTTACTTCTTGTCCGCTAATCTTTAAATCAAAAGTTTTATCTTGCGTAATCTGATCGGTTGTCGAAACACCTGTATCACTCAAATCAGATAAAGTCAGTTCACCTGCTTTCGGCGCTGTAGTATCCACAATGACTTTTTGTATAGCAGTTTCCGAAGCATTTCCTGCCCGATCGGTTACTACAGCTTTGTAAAGATAACTTCCGTCAGCTAAATCTTTTTGAATTACTGTTGTTTCTTGCCAAGTCTTACCTTCATCGATAGAGACCAAATACGTTACTCGGCTGCCACTTTCCTGCCCTTCAATCTTTAAATTGAAGTTTTTATCTTGAGTGATCTGGTCCGTTGTTGAGGCACCTGAGTCCAAAAGATTTTTGAGAATCAAATTACCTGGCTCAGGAGGGGTCGTGTCTTTAGGATCTTTCCGTGACAATAAAGCAATAGTTCCTGCACCAGCCAAAACACTGACCACCCCAGTCCAGAGAGGTACAGAAGATGATGAGTCTATAAACTTTGGTGCATCTTTTACTTCTAAATAATTAACAGTAGTTTGTCCGGTAGCATCTTCACCTAAACTGGCAGTCCAATAACTCTGCCCTTCATTTAAAAGAATTTGCGGATTTTCGCTAATAAAATAGTTTTCTAAAATAATTTCAGTTCCATCTTTTAGATGAATAATTGCATTATTTCCCTCTCTTGTTATTGAGGCAATTTTTTCTGGGCTTATATCGATTTTCGCGATTTCTTTAGGATCTACTACAATAGTTTTTGTCTGGCCTACATCAATATCAACTGTATTATTTTTTGAAGCATTATTTGCCATTAATGATACTTGTACCATTTTTCCACCATGAAATTTTAAATATTTATTAAGTTTTTCTAAAATATTAAGAAAAATAGATACTCACTTTAATAAAATATTATTAAAGATCATAAAACACTAAACCCTTATTATAGCTGCATAAAAATTACGGCTTTTTATATAGTTAAAAATTTTTATGTATTCATTAATATTATTTTAAAATGATAAAACATTTAGAATGTTTTTCTATTCCCCATATATAGAATTTAAAGCTTAGGCATTGTAATGGATAAAATTTTATCAATCTACTCTTAAGTTAAATGTCTTATAGAATTTTTATAAATTAAATTAATTGAAAAACCTTTAAATCGTAATTAAACCAATAATGATCAATTTTCCCCTCATTTGAAATGACATTAAAACTATTCGGAACATGATAATGCAAACGGCTAGATGTCGCTGTCCCTGCATGAATGTCATAAATAGGATGATCTATTTCTAAATGATAGATCTGCGTTAAATCATATACAGCCGTTTTATGTAGATGCCCGTGTAACATACCGAATAGCCCTGTAGTACTCCATTTTTCGAGAGCCATTTTTCCTAATACAGGACAATCTTTAATACCATGCTCGTCATCAGGCGGGGTATAAAAAGGCTGATGAAAAACCACTAACTTAAGTTTATGAGCTGGTCCTTGCTGTAATCGCTCATATGTAGTTTGAATTTGCTCAATCGAAATATGCCCACGAGTATGATAACGGCGGCGTATACTATTCACGCCAACGATATAAAAATGTTCAGTTTCCAAAGTGGGCTCAAGCTGACCAAAAAAATATTGATATCGGGTAAATGGAGAAAAAAAACGGTTCCAGACATGATACAAAGGAATATCGTGATTACCCGGTACAATAAGATAAGGAATATTAAGACTATCTAAAAATTGGCGACAATTATAAAACTGTTGGTATCGAGCACGCTGAGTAATATCTCCACTCACAACAATAACTTCAGGTCTATGTTGAGTACAAAAAAGCCGAATCGCATCTAAACAGGCCTCAATTTCTGTTCCAAAATGCAAATCAGACAGATGTAGTAACATTTGGCACCATAATATTTAAAGCATTCTTTTCTACAGTGAAATTTAATGGTGTTTTCATCTCTAATATTTCGCCATCTAAAGCCACGGTAAGTTTTGATCTTTTTGCACAATCTACCATCACATGGTCTGCACAAAAACTATAAACATCTTGTGCCTCTTCTACTTTGCCTTGAATCCACTGCCACAACATGTTTAATAAACTAAGCCTATCACTTTTTGTAATGACCACTCCAGCGACTCGCCCTTGTGCAGCACAATCCGCAATTCTTAGTTTCATATCACATAGTTGCAATTGATTATTACCAAAGAAAATTAGAGGTGTTTTGACTGGATATTTCTTACCATCGACTGTAACGGAGAGTTTCATTGATTTATTTTCTCTTAATAAAACGTCCAAAGCCGAGGTGTAGGCATGTAAAGGCAAACGACCTAAGTATTTATTGTAGAGCTCGCGTTTTTTTATAAATAATGGATAAAGGCCTAAACTCGCATTGTTCAAATAAATATGATCGTTAATCGTCGCAATATGTACAGAACGTGGTGTACCTGTAGCGATGACTTCAGCAGCTTCTAACAAATCTAAAGGAATATCTAAAACTTTAGCGACATAATTAAAAGTCCCCAAAGGCAAAATTCCCATAGGGATATTGGTATGTCGAAGTTTTGAAGCGACTGCATTTAACGTCCCATCCCCACCAGCTGCAACAACAACGCCTAAATTTGCACTTTGACTATGCCGATGGATGACTTTATTCATCAAATCATCAAAGGTGACGCCCTCTGCTAATTCAAAAACTTGTATTTCAAAACCAAATTCGGTAAGTACAGTCATTAATTGTTCATACATATCTTCATGTTTCGAAGCATGAAAACCCGATTTCTGGTTGTAGATGATAGAGAGAGGCTTTAAAGTCCGCATTTTTATTATCTTAGAGAGGATTTACCCTATATTTTGTATATAAAATCGCCTAATAAAAGTCTCTTTATGTAAATTTCGAATGATGATCATTTGTTTAATCAATAATAATTCTCAAGAAAAATTTAAACATCAAGTCATTGATTTTAAAAAAAATAAATAATATAAATAACACACATACAACATAAAAATGTAAAGAATAAAATACACTAAAAAACAATAAGCAAATGATTTTAATCAAAAAAATTTAAAAATCAAAATATCTATTTCTTATTCTTTAGTCTTATTTTTTTTATGATTTTATGCTTTAATACAGCCACTTTTTTATTTGATCTTTCATTGTACCTCAATGAATGACTTGTACATTGTTGTACATATTTTGAATAGGCCTCACCATGACCACAGTGAACGCACCAGAATTCGTTCGTCATCCTAAGCTTATCGCATGGGTTGAAGAAATTGCAAACTTAACCAAACCAGCAAAAATCGAATGGTGTGACGGAAGCGAAGAAGAGTATCAACGTCTAATCGACTTGATGATCGCTAACGGCACCATGCAGAAATTAAACCAAGAAAAACATCCTGGTTCTTATCTTGCAAATTCTGATCCATCTGATGTTGCGCGTGTTGAAGATCGTACCTACATTTGCTCTCAAAAGAAAGAAGATGCTGGTGCGACAAACAACTGGGAAGAACCAGCTGTTATGCGTGAAAAGTTAAATGGTTTGTTTGAAGGGTCAATGGAAGGTCGTACAATGTACGTTGTGCCTTTCTCTATGGGTCCACTTGGAAGCCATATTGCTCATATCGGCATTGAGTTAACTGACTCTCCTTACGTTGCTGTTAGCATGCGCAAAATGGCACGTATGGGTAAAGCAGTTTATGACGTGTTAGGTACAGACGGCGAATTTATTCCTTGTATTCATACCGTAGGTGCTCCACTCGCTGAAGGGCAAAAAGACGTTGCATGGCCTTGCAACCCTGAAAAATACATCGTTCATTACCCAGAAACTCGTGAAATCTGGTCTTACGGTTCTGGTTATGGCGGTAACGCATTACTTGGTAAGAAATGTTTAGCACTTCGTATTGCTTCTGTTATGGGACGCGAACAAGGTTGGTTAGCTGAACATATGCTTATTCTTGGTGTAACTAACCCACAAGGTGAAAAACACTATATCGCTGCAGCATTCCCATCTGCATGTGGTAAAACAAACTTTGCAATGTTAATTCCACCAGCAGGCTATGAAGGCTGGAAAATTGAGACTGTAGGTGACGATATTGCTTGGATCAAACCAGGTGAAGATGGTCGTCTATACGCAATCAATCCAGAAGCTGGTTTCTTTGGTGTTGCCCCTGGTACAAATACCAAAACTAACCCTAACTGTATGGCAACTCTTCACAAAGATGTTATCTATACAAACGTTGCGGTGACTAATGATGGTGAAGTATGGTGGGAAGGTCTTTCTAAAGAAATTCCAACTAACTTAACTAACTGGAAAGGTCAACCTCACGTAAATGGTGAAAAAGCTGCTCATCCAAATGCGCGCTTCACTGTTGCTGCTGGTCAATGCCCTTCTATCGATGCTGACTGGGAAAATCCAGCAGGTGTTCCGATTTCTGCATTTATCTTCGGTGGTCGCCGTGCAGATACGGTTCCTTTAGTATCTGAAGCTTTTGATTGGGTTGATGGCGTTTATAAAGCTGCAACTATGGGTTCAGAAACCACTGCTGCTGCTGTTGGTCAACAAGGTATCGTTCGTCGTGACCCATTCGCGATGCTTCCATTTGCTGGCTACAACATGGCTGACTACTTCGATCACTGGTTAAGCCTTGGTGAAGAAGTAAGTACAAAAGCTGAAGCTGCTGGTAATAAATTACCAAAAATCTTCAACGTAAACTGGTTCCGTCGTGATGCTGAAGGCAACTTCGTATGGCCTGGTTTCGGTCAAAACATGCGTGTTCTTGAGTGGATCATTGACCGTTGTGAAGGTCGTGCAAACGCTGTTGAAACACCAATTGGTCTTGTTCCAACTTACGATGACTTGAACTGGGAAGGTACTGATTTCTCTAAAGAAGAATTTGACCTTATCACAGCTCAAAATAAAGATCAGTGGGTTACTGAAATTGAAAGCCACACTGAGTTATTCAATAAACTTGGTGAACGCTTACCAAAAGCATTAAAAGAACGTCAAACAGCTTTACTTGAAGCTGTAAAAACTGGCTTCTAATTGCTAAATATAAAAAAGGTCGCTATATGCGACCTTTTTTATTATGCGGCATCATCTTTTTGTCGACGTCCAGTCAAATAGCTTTCCAAATTTTTTACTTGTTTTTCATCAAATGCCAAACCTAGCTTAGTTCTACGCCACAATATATCTTCTGCCGTATTTGCCCATTCATTTTCACATAAATACTGAACTTCAGATTCAAATAAACCGTGACCAAAATCTTGTCCTAACTGCTCAAGAGCTTTTTGCTCATGCAAAATATTCCAAACTCTAGAGCCATAGGCATTTGCCCAGCGCGTAGCAAGCTGCTCAGTAACCCCTTCCACTTGGTTTTGAATCCTTATAACTAAATCTTCAAGTGTGGTCCAATTCTCTGCACCAGGTAATACTTCATTTGCGGTCCACTCCTCTCCCATTTCTATGAAAAATGGGCTAAGTTGTTCCAGAGCTGATTCCGCTAATTTCCGGTAGGTCGTAATCTTTCCACCAAATACAGACAGCAAGGGAGTGGTTTTATCTTCCACTTGCAACGCCACAGTATAGTCACGGGTCACTGCTGAAGGATTATCTGACTCATCATCACATAAAGCTCGCACTCCAGAAAACTGACTTACAATATCTGCGCGGGTGAGCTGCTTTTTAAAATGTGAATTTGTCACTGCTAAAAGGTAATCAATTTCTACTTCTGTAATCTCTACCTTTTGAGGATCATCTAAATATTCCTGATCTGTTGTACCTATTAATGTGTAGTGTTCTAAATAAGGAATGGCAAACACAATACGTCGATCTTCATTTTGCATTATAAAAGCCTTATGGCAATCATACAGCTTAGGCACAACAATATGACTTCCTTGTATAAGCCGAATTTGATATGGCGATTTTAATTGTAGATTTTCACTAATAATTTCCTCGACCCAAGGACCTGCTGCATTCACTAAGGCTTTTGCACGTATTTGATAAAGCTCAGCCCCAGTTTGTAATTCCAGATGCCACAATTCTTGTTGTCTATAAGCTTTAATACATCGTGTCCGTGTTACAACTTTGGCCCCGTTCTCTTTCGCTTGTAGTGCGTTTAATACGACAAGACGTGCATCATCTACAGTACAGTCAGAATATTCAAAACCACGGGTTATAGCTGGTTTTAAGGGACTATCTTCTTTGAAATAAATGAGATTTGACCCTAATAATTTTTCTCGTTTTCCTAAATGATCATAAAAAAATAGGCCTGCCCGAATTAACCATGCGGGACGTAAATGTGGTCGATGAGGCATAATAAAACGCATTGGTTTAATAATATGAGGGGCTTTAGCCAACAAGACTTCACGCTCTGCTAAAGCTTCTCTAACCAACCGAAATTCTTTATGTTCTAAATAGCGTAAACCACCGTGAATTAATTTACTGCTCGCAGATGAGGTATGACTAGCTAAATCGTCTTTTTCACATAAAAATACGGATAATCCGCGGCCTGCCGCATCATTAGCAATACCGACACCATTAATACCGCCACCAATCACAGCAATATCATATATTTTTGAATAATCATTAGCTTGTACTGTCATTTCTCATTTTCTTTTTATTGTTTATGTTATTAAAAATTAAAACATCAAATTGATGAAACAACAATCAAAAAAGCAGAATAATCAATTTTAAATACCTATCAGGTTAGCTCGTAATTGATTACTCTACTATTTAATTAGTTTAAGAGGAAATCAATCCTCTGCCCAATTTTGACTACGTTGAACTGCCTTCAACCATCCCTTATACATAACTTCAGTTTCTTCAAGACTGGTACGTGGTTCGAAAACTTTCTCTATTGCAGACTTATTCTTTAATTCATTTAAATCTTGCCAAAAACCTGTTGCCAGTCCAGCAAGAAAAGCTGCACCTAAAGCCGTTGTTTCTTTCATGGTTAGTCTTTCAACTGGTGTGGCTAAAATATCAGCCTGAAATTGCATTAAGAAATTATTAGCAGTTACTCCACCATCAACTCGGAGTGTTCGAAGCTCTTCTTCTGCATCTTGCTGCATCGCGTCAAGTACATCTCGTGTCTGGTAAGCAATTGACTCTAAAGTTGCACGAATAATATGCTCTATACTCGCTCCACGAGTGAGTCCAAAAATTGCTCCGCGAGCGGTCGGGTCCCAATATGGCGCACCTAAACCTGTAAAGGCAGGTACTACATATACGCCATTACTGTCCTTTACGCGTGTTGCATAAAGCTCCGAGTCTTTAGCGTTCTTAATTACCTTCAGCTCATCACGAAGCCACTGTACGCAAGAGCCGCCATTAAATACAGCGCCCTCTAAAGCATAGTTCACTTCACCATGTGCACCACACGCAATCGTCGTCAGTAAGCCATGCTCTGAACGGACAATCTTTTTACCCGTGTTCATTAAAAGAAAACAGCCTGTGCCATAGGTATTTTTTGCTTGTCCAGGTTCTACGCACATTTGCCCAAAAAGTGCAGCTTGTTGATCCCCTGCTATACCTGCAATTGGAATTCCAACCTCTTGCCCACTAATTGTATGTGTATAGCCATACACCTCAGATGAACTACGTACCTCTGGTAGCATTGCTTTAGGAATATCTAAAGCTTGTAAAAGTTTCTCATCCCATTCAAGCTTTTCAATATCAAAAAGCATTGTTCGCGAAGCATTGGTGAAATCAGTGACATGGGCTGCGCCATTGGTTAATTTCCAGATTAACCATGTATCGACCGTACCAAATAATAACTCCCCTCGCTCGGCCCGTTCACGGCTTCCTTCTACATGGTCTAGAATCCATTTTATTTTGGTGGCAGAAAAATACGGGTCAATCACCAAACCTGTCACTTTACGGACGTGATCTTGCCAACCCGCCTTTTGTAATTGATTACATATCTCTGTAGTTTGACGGCTTTGCCAAACAATTGCATTGTAAATAGGTTTTCCTGTTTTCTTATCCCATACAATTGTGGTTTCTCGCTGGTTTGTAATCCCAATTGCTGCAACTTGCTCACTCTTAATGCCAGCTTGAGCCAATGCCTCTACCCATACCGCACTTTGTGTCGCCCAAATTTCCATAGGATCATGCTCCACCCAACCTGGTTGAGGATAAATCTGGGTAAATTCTTTTTGAGCAATACTTACAACGTTAGCATCATGA
Organism: Acinetobacter sp. AOR14_HL; assembly: GCF_027855175.1. Taxonomy (NCBI): domain Bacteria; kingdom Pseudomonadati; phylum Pseudomonadota; class Gammaproteobacteria; order Moraxellales; family Moraxellaceae; genus Acinetobacter; species Acinetobacter sp. AOR14_HL. Next base: position 11,647 of record NZ_JAKTII010000001.1, read on the forward strand.
TCTAAAACAATTGCTCTTGAGCTTGTTGTTCCCTGATCGAAAGCGACAATATATTTTTTCGGGCAATTTGACATCTGAACGTCCCTTTCATTATTTACACACACTAGCTCATGACGATAAAACATCATGTCTAACTGCATTATTCAAAATTTTCTTTGGAATATATCATTGTTTTTAACGCATATATTGCTTCTTAAACTAAACATTGGTCATTCTTGATCAATTTTCTTATCTTTATGGGAAAATAATGTCCAGTAAGTCAAAATTTAGCTACAAGAACATGCGAATTGTCTAATTTGAAATCACATAAATATTCAACCTATCCCTTTGCTTAAATAATAAACATTGTTTTACAGACATAAAAAAAATAAAGTGAAATACTCCTCTGGATAATATGTAAAAACGGAATAAATTCTCTCTTTTTTAGCATTCAACCCAAGCGAAACATGGAGCGACCCATGGTTGATCAACCCTCTACAGCAACAACTCCACAACCTCATTTAGATACAAAAACTCGCCTAAAATCAATTTTAGGTGGTTCTGCTGGTAACCTTGTCGAATGGTACGACTGGTATGTATATGCCGCATTTACCCTCTATTTTGCTCATGCTTTTTTCCCAAAAGGTAGCCAAACTGCACAATTGCTACAAGCTGCAGCTATTTTTGCTGTAGGTTTCTTAATGCGCCCAATCGGCGCATGGATTATGGGAATCTATTCAGACCGTAAAGGACGTAAAGCAGGCCTTACACTATCCGTCACTTTAATGTGTGTCGGTTCTCTACTCATTGCAGTCACCCCTTCCTATGAAAGCATTGGCGTATTCGCTCCACTACTTTTGGTTGTCGCACGTTTAATTCAAGGTTTAAGTGTAGGCGGTGAATATGGTGCAAGCGCCACCTATTTAAGTGAAATGGCTGAAAGAAATCGACGTGGTTTTTTCTCAAGCTTTCAATATGTAACCTTAATTGCAGGACAATTGACGGCTCTATGTGTTCTTTTAATATTACAAATCGTATTAACCGAACAACAGTTGCATGATTGGGGATGGCGCATTCCATTCTTTATTGGTGCTTTACTTGCCATTGTTGTGTTCCGTATTCGTCGTGGCTTATTAGAAACGCAATCTTTTAAAAATGCTCAAGCTGAAAAAGACCAGCCACAATCAGGCATGTTTGCTTTATTCAAGCACTACCCCAAAGAAGCTTTTACAGTATTATTTTTAACAGCTGGCGGAACTTTAGCTTTTTATACTTACACCACTTACCTACAAAAATATTTAGTGAATACTTCCGGATTTACAAAACCCGAAGCCACTCAAATTACCACTTTAGCGCTATTTATTTTCATGTGCTTACAACCTGTAGCTGGTGCTTTGTCAGACCGAATCGGACGTAAACCACTCATGATCACTTTTGGTGTAACTGGGGTTTTATTTACTTATATTTTATTTAATACCCTTGCAACCACACATAATTATTGGACTGCTTTCTGGTTATGTTTGGCAGGTCTAGTCATGGTAACGGGATATACATCAATTAATGCCGTGGTTAAAGCTGAACTTTTCCCTGCTCATATTCGGGCTTTAGGGGTAGCTTTACCCTACGCGATTGCCAATACTTTGTTTGGCGGTACAGCAGAGTTCTTTGCTTTGAGTTTTAAAGAGGCTGGTCATGAATCTTGGTACTTTATTTATGTAACTATTATGATCTTCATTTCACTCATTATTTATATTTTTATGAAAGATACTAAGCATCATTCAAAAATTAAAGAACATTAATATTTTACCAATAAGCGCTAATATCGCCAGCCGATGTTAGCTCAAATCGTGCGATTAAGCCCCAACAATCGTTGTGTTTATGAGATACTAGAGATAAGAATATAAGGATGATACTGATGAATAGAAGTATTTTATGTTTGGCATTAAGCAGCATGTTTATTTTAACTGCTTGTCAGACCACCCCTCGACAATATAATGGCTCAACTGGCTATCAGATTGAAAACCAAACAAAAACTTCCGCAACTTTAGCTTATACATTGGCTAGCCGTACTAATCAGCAATTAGATGAACGTAAATTGCAACGTGCTTGTCAAAATGTATTGGGTGCTCAAAAAGTTTATAAATTGTCAGTTCTCAGCATTAATGAGATTTCAAACCCAGCTCAACAAGAACATTATGGTGTTCAATTGGGTGAAACTCGTGCCTCATTTGGTTTATCTAATACACCAAGTTTAAACAATGGTGAAGATTATGCGACTCGCCAAGCGCTTGAAGCACGCCCGAGTACACTAAAAGTCGTTCGTTATACTTGCTCATAATATAAAAAAAAGACGCTGTTTTTACAGCGTCTTATAAAAACTTACATTTCTAAATTCTTTTGCTTCATCAAGGTCTGGCCATGTTGATGCACTTCTTTCATCAATCTTTTGATATTTAGGATGACTAAAGTTTTTAACACGGCTATCTGCGACCCAGACTTCGGGTGCAAACTTTAAAAACTCATCTAAGAAGAAACGGTTGCACTGGTCATATAACACATCGGCTGCCAATAAAATATCAACCTGTTCAGCTTTATATAAATCGTCTAAATATTCCAGCTCTACACCATTAAGCAATGCATTTTCACGGCAAGCATTTAGACTAACCTGATCAATATCACAACAAATTACTCTTTTAGCGCCAGCCATTTTTGCTGCAATTGCAACAACACCAGAACCTGCACCAAAATCTAATACTACTTTATCTTTAACATGATGCGGCTCTGCAAGTATCCACTGCGCCATCGCCAAACCAGATGCCCAACAAAAGATCCAATACGGCGTGTCATTCCAGATACGGCGAATCACTTCATCATCTAAGCGATCAGTTGGAAAAACTGGCGGAATCAACCATAAAGAAATAGGTGTTTCCGGCAACTGCTGTGCTATTAATTCACAATGAGGGATGACTTCATGCAAGGCTTGAAGTAAATGTTCAGGGGCTTTGGTCAGTTGAAAGGTGCAGCTCATCAGATTTCTTTTAATTCATTTTTATAACAAGCATAACAGAGTCATTCCATTATGATTTGAATTTTTAGAATAACCTTCTGTTAGACCTGAGAAGCCCTGCTTCGCAAGGCTTTCGGGAAAAGTAGGCAAAACCATTGTCATCCGCAAAACTCGGCAGATACTCTCTAGAATCGAAAGCATCGCAGAAACATTAATTTTTCAATGTATTTCTGCCTCAAACAATTGCGGATGACGGTTACGCGTATCAATAACAGCCTAACGTTAATTAAATTAACCTAAAGCTTTTTCAGCAGCTTCTACAGTTTGACGAATCAAAGTTGTAATTGTCATTGGACCTACACCACCTGGTACTGGTGTATATGCAGAAGCAATTTCTTCGATACCTTGTAGCTGGATGTCACCTACACCACCGCCATCACGAGGATGGAAACCAGCATCGACAACCACTGCACCTTGTTTAATCCAATCTTTTTGAATAAGTTCCGCCTTACCCACAGCACCAACAATAATGTCAGCTTGTTTCACAAGCTCAGGTAAGTTTTGTGTGCGTGAATGACAAATCGTTACTGTTGCATTAGCTTGCAAAAGCATCATTGCCATTGGTTTACCTAAAATTGCTGAACGACCAACCACAACTGCATGTTTGCCCGCAATTTCAATGTTGTTCTCTTTTAGGATAGTCATAATGCCAGCTGGAGTTGCTGAACCATATGCAGCTTCACCCATTGCCATACAGCCAAAACCGAGGCAAGTCACGCCATCTACGTCTTTAGCTAACGAAATCGCATCAAAACATGCGCGTTCATCAATCTGTGCAGGTACTGGATGTTGTAAAAGAATACCGTGAACATCTGGATTGGCATTTAGCTTTTCGATTTCAGCTAATAATTGTTCTGTTGTAGTTTCTTGTGATAATTCAATTTTTAAAGAATCCATCCCTACTCGACGGCAGGCATTTCCTTTCATGCGTACATAAGTTGCAGATGCGCCATCATCCCCAACCAAAATAGTCGCCAAAATCGGGGTACGACCTGTTTTAGCTTTTAAAGCCTCAACACGTACCGACAAATTTTCTTCAATTTGCTTTGCTAATGCACGACCGTCTAAAACCAATGCCACAGCACATCTCCAAGGTAGACATGAATTTAATATGCCAATAATACATGATTATTTGGACAATTTTATTCTAGATGTTGCTTTTATGTTCATCTTCACTAAAAACAGTATTGTTTTTTCTGTAAAGGTTGCTAATATGTGCATCACCAAATGTAGGCGGGGTGGCAGAGTGGTCATGCAGCGGACTGCAACTCCGTGGACGCCGGTTCGATTCCGACCTCCGCCTCCAAATTTGGTAAAGCCCGGGTGGTGAAATAGGTAGACACAGGGGATTTAAAATCCCCCGCCCACAAAGCGTGCCGGTTCGAGTCCGGCCCCGGGCACCATTTTCTAATATTGAAAATGGTGCCATAAAGAATCCAGCGTAAGCTGGTTTTTTTATGCCTATAAAAAAATAAAGGATGCTGCTTAGCACCCCTTACTCTATCCAAGATATTTAAGCAGTTTTTTGCTTAACCTTTTCAGGTGTCAAATTTACATCTAACACCAATTGATATTGTCGACTTGTATCTACTTTATATTCTGCATTTTTAATTGAATCTACAAAAATCCAGTTCGACTGCACCTGTGCTTGATCCAGCGTAACCAACAAATAGCCTCGCTGATTTAAATTACAATAAGCCAACTCATCAATAAGCGTAGTAAAAGCAAATTCAAACTGCTGTAGTTGAGCCATTGGAATACTTAAATATTTTTCGAGGCCTGGTGAAGAAACTGAACTTGTCGCCAACTCAACACCAACATATTGACCTTTTTGGCTATACAAATAAGACGCCCATGCATTATGAGTATCGCCTGCCAGAACAATAACTTTCTTATTCAAACTAGCTAAGTTTTCATATACGGTTTCACGTTCAGCATAATAACCATCCCAAGCATCAAGGTTATATGGCACCACTGTTGTGACTCGCGCTTTCTCTTGAGCAGTTAATGTTGGATCACCCTGTTCTAATCGCAATTTCAAGGTGACTAGCTCTGTAATTTGCGCATTCATTTTAGCCAAGGTTTCAGCCGAAGCCCCACCTGAAGTAATCTGCCCTAAAGACAACAATAACTCAGCAGGAATCCACATCTTACTCATTAGAACTTGCTGACCAATCACATTCCATGTTGCTGTAGATTGCTTCAATTTATCAACCAACCAATCCCTTTGTGTATAGCCCATTAAAGTACGCTTTGGATCAGTTAAGTCGACCTGAAACTTTTGAGCATTCAAACCAGCAGCTGTCATATAATCAGCATATTCAAGCTGTTTATCACGCGCAATAATACGCGTATCCAACATCGTCAGCTCAACCAATGAACCGAAATTAAACTGTCGGTAAATATTTAAATGATCTGTGCTAGTAACTGGTCGAATAGGCATCCATTCAAAATAAGCTTGTAGAGCAGCTAATTTACGATCAGAAAAAGCCCCTTCATCACTTTGATGATTTTCGGCCCCATCACGCCAAGTATCATTTGCTAACTCATGGTCATCCCAAATTACAATAAAAGGATGACGCTGGTGAGCTGCTTGCAAGTCTTTATCTTGACGATAAAGTGCATAACGTTTGCGATAATCATCTAGTTTGATAATTTCTTTATTATTATCTGTTGGTAAGGTTCGACCAAGTTTTGCTGCATCTTCCGCCGCATAGCCATCTGCCCCATATTCATAAATATAATCACCTAAATGAATAATGACATCGACATTCTGCTTTGCCATTTCACGGTAAACATAAAAGTAACCTGCCGGATAGTTCGAGCAAGAACATACGGCAAAAGTAACTTTATTAGTACTTATTGGTAATGTTTTAGTTTGACCGACAGATGAAATTTTATTCCCAAAACGGAAACGATAATAATAAATGGTATTCGCCTGTAGTCCTGCTGCATCCACCTTCACCGTAAAGTCGTCAGTCTTGGTCGTTTCAACCATCCCCGTCTTTAAATTCTGCTTAAATTGATTATCAGTGGCAATTTCCCAAGTAACTTTAAGGCGTGCATTAAGATCTACTGGTGTTAATCGCGTCCATAAAATCACTTTATCCTGCAAAGGGTCGCCGCTCGCAACTCCATGTAAAAAATCTGCTTGTGCCTCTGTACTTTCATCGTCTGAGCCATCATTACAACCCGTAAAAGCTACGGGCAAAGACAGCGCCCCAAAACCGAATAGACTTTTTTGAATTAATTCTCGGCGTGAAATTTTCTCTGACATACAACTACCTAAGTTTTAAGCAATGAGTGCCTTAAACTTAAGTAGATAAGATGAACAAATGATCTCAATTTGATGAAGAAATTATGACTTAAGTAGATCTTATTTTTAAATACATGTACGAACTGATTGAAAATAAAGCAAACTATCCGATTTTCTCTTGCCAATCGCCGTCTTGTCATCTATTATTGCGCACATGCCCGGGTGGTGAAATAGGTAGACACAGGGGATTTAAAATCCCCCGCCCACAAAGCGTGCCGGTTCGAGTCCGGCCCCGGGCACCATTTTCAAATATTGAATTTGGTGTTACAAAGAATCCAGCGTAAGCTGGTTTTTTTATGCCTAATTAAAATGAATTTTATGATAAGAATATTATTACTTCTATGTAGCATCCTTTCTATATCCAAGGTTTACGCTACAGATCTTTTTTCTGGCACTATTTCTTTCAAAGATGACAACTGGTACTTTTCACGCTGCTCTATTACCAAAGATGATTACTTAATTAAAGCACCTGAGCAGATCATAGATAAATTCAAAGCATTACAACAAAAACGAGAAACCTATTGGATCAGTTTATTAGCAGATGCCGATTATCAAGAGAATGGTGTTTTAGTGTTAAAAATTAAAGAAATAAACGAAATTCACTCAAAGGCATCTTGTCATTTATTAGATGCATTTGAAAATATTGAGAATCGAGAGTAATCACCACTCTCGATTCATAACCAGCTCTTCCATCTCAAGATCTAAATATCCTGCACCCTGCGCCACCATCATCATTGCCTCAGCAATATAGTCAGCAGCACTATCATCTAGTGAAGAATCCAGATCTTCGAACTGTGGTTTCATTTCATTAATTTCAATAACAGTTTGATGAGCATATCGATAGATATCCTGATCAGCTAAAGCAGACTTTTGAACTTTTTTGGCAAATTGTTCAATTAACTGCTTGAGTTCAGCGACTAAAATATCTGGATAATACTCATCATCAAACATTGGGAGAAGTAAGTCTTCGAACATACAAAAGTTTACACAGCAGCAGAAACCTGCCGCTTATAACATATTTTCAAAATAATAACGACAATTTTCCCTGACTCAACCATCCAATCCATGCAATTAATTAATCATGATCTGATTATAAAAGCCTGTTTCTTCAAGCTTGTTCCATGGCTTTCCAAACGAGAATTGCATCATGCATAGCTTTTACATCATGCGCACGAACAATGGATGCTCCTTGCTGAATACTAAGCAAATGCCCTGTAACGCTTCCTACCGCGCGTTGATCTGCTGCTACACCCTTTAAAGCTTCACCAATGAAACGTTTACGAGAAAGACCTGATAAAATTGGATACCCCATATCATTAAGTTTCCAAAACTCTTTTAATAGTTTTAAATTTTGCTGTGCATTTTTTGCAAAACCAAATCCCGGATCAATAATAATATTATGCTTTTTCACACCAGCGGCTAGAGCCTCATTAATACGCTGCTGAAGCTCTCGCATCACATCTAACGTTACATCCGTATACTGATCTAGCTGATTCATTGTGGTGGGCTCACCACGCATATGCATGATCACTACAGGTATATCTAACTCTGCTGCGGTTTTTAATGCATCTGGTCGAGTAAGCGCACGTACATCATTCCAAATATGTGCCCCCGCTTCTTTCGCTGCACGGATAACATCTGGCTGACTTGTATCAATCGATAGAACCACATCATGTTTAGCTAAAGCTTCAACTACAGGAACAACTCGTCGTACCTCTTCTTCTACACTTACTTCTGATGCACCTGGTCGAGTAGATTCCCCACCTATATCTATAATTGTGGCGCCTTGTTCAATCATATTTAATGCATACGCCACAGCTTGATCTAACTGATTATGCTTTCCACCATCACTAAAAGAGTCTGGTGTGACATTTAAAATGCCCATAACGTGGGGCTGCGATAAATCTAACTGAAGCTGTCCACATTGTAGAATTTGCTGAGGTAAAGGCATTAACTGCATGACAAGCTCCAATTTAATATTCTGCAACATTTTAACAAGTCTCTACTCGATATACTGTTGATTTCTTTTCGGCTTTGTCTGAAATACACGCATAAAAAAGAGCCACATGATAGTGGCTCTTTTTTTAACTGGTTTAGTTCATTGCTGGTAATGGTGGTGGTGTAGATGGACCATCTTTTGGTGGTTCAAATGCAGCCACTGGATTTTCAGCAACATAGACCTTAGGCGGTTGTGGTTCACGACCTTCCATAATGTCACGAATTTGGTCACGATCAATGGTTTCCCACTCCATCAAAGCTTTTACCATTGCATGTGCAATATCTTTATTACCTTCTAAGATATTACGTGCAACTTTATATTGCTCATCAAGAATACGGCGCACTTCTTCGTCAACCAACTGTTGAGTTGCTTCAGAGATAGTACGACTACCTACATTTCCAAAGAAACCATTCTGGTTTTCGTCTTCGTAAACCATTACGCCCATTTTGTCAGACATGCCGTACTTAGTAACCATTGCACGCGCCATTTTAGTAGCTCGCTCAAAGTCATTTGAAGCACCAGTAGATTGCTGTTGGATAAACACTTCTTCAGCAATACGACCACCAAACAAAATCGCAATTTCGTTTAGCATCTTGTCTTTATAATGACTAATCTGGTCTTGTTCAGGTAACTGCCAAGTTACACCCAAAGCCCAACCACGTGGCATGATTGTTACTTTATGAACAGGATCTGTACCAGGCAAAATCTCTGCAACAATTGCATGACCAGCTTCATGATAAGCAGTAGCACGACGCTCTTCTTCACGTAGAACCATCGACTTACGCTCTGGACCCATGTAGATTTTGTCTTTTGCATCTTCAAAGTCATGCATGTCAACAGTATTCTTATTACGACGTGCAGCAAATAATGCAGCTTCGTTAACAAGGTTTGCCAACTGTGCACCAGAGAAACCTGGTGTACCACGCGCTAAGACTTGCATGTCCACACCCGTGACTGAAGGTAACTTTTTCAAATGTACATTCAGAATTTGCTCACGACCACGAATATCAGGTAAACCAACCATTACTTGACGGTCAAAACGACCCGGACGCAATAATGCTTTATCAAGCACATCAGCACGGTTAGTTGCAGCAATAACAATGACGCCTTCATTACCTTCAAAACCGTCCATCTCTACAAGCATTTGGTTTAAGGTTTGTTCACGCTCATCATGACCACCACCTGTACCTGAACCACGGTGACGACCCACTGCATCAATCTCATCAATAAAGATGATACATGGCGCGTGACGCTTCGCCTGCTCAAACATATCACGGACACGGGACGCACCCACACCCACGAACATTTCTACAAAGTCAGAACCTGAAATGCTGAAGAAAGGAACCTTGGCTTCACCAGCAATTGCTTTAGCTAATAACGTTTTACCAGTACCCGGAGGACCAACCATAAGTACGCCACGAGGAATAGTAGCGCCCAAACGTTTGAATTTTGCAGGGTCTTTTAAGAAATCTACAATTTCAACAACTTCTTGTTTTGCTTCATCACAGCCGGCGACGTCAGAAAAATTGAGTTTAATCTGGTCTTCAGAAAGCATTTTTGCCTTTGACTTACCAAAACTCATCGGTCCATTCTTTCCGCCTGCACCACCACCCATGTTACGCATAAAGAACATGAATAACAAAATGATTAACAGTACAGGGAAACTAGCAATGAGAAGTTGCATCAAAATGCCTTGACGTTGCGGAGCTGTTCCCTCTACAACAACATTTTGTTTATTTAAGCTTGGCATAAGCTCAGTGTCTTCAACTTGCGGACGAACAGTTTCAAACTGTGATCCGTTAGTTTTTTCACCATTAATATTTAAACCGTCAATTGTGACTTGCTTAATTTGACCACTATTCACCGCTGCAACGAAATCTGAATATTTCATCGCAGTAGGCTTATTGCGGTCACTGATATTACTGAAAATTAAAATCAGAACACCAAGTATTATTAGCCACAATACGGCATTCTTGAAGTAATCGCTCAAAGCTTTATTCCCATATCGATCTAATTTGATCATGCCCAATCTTGGCCGATCGTCATAAAAGCAGCAACTGTATTGCTTGCGGATAACCTAAAAGTACAAAATGCACAATTTTTAGGAGCTTGGCAAGTAAACTTTATCGCAATGCTTTCTTACGCCCTTGTCCAATCAAAAAAACCTCTTTAGACCGCGCCCGAGAAGCTGCTGGTTTTGCTGTCTTTAACACATCAAAACTATCAACTACTTGTTTACGAAACTCATCGAATCCTGTGCCCTGGAACACTTTAACAACAAATTGTCCATTAGGACCCAGAACCTTTTGAGCGAAATCTAAAGCCAATTCACATAAGTAAATCTGTCTAGGTTGATCAACGGCCCTATTACCTGATGTATTGGGGGCCATATCAGAAATTACAATGTCTACTTGTCGCCCATTTAAAATATTTAACAATTTTTCAAATACATCTTCTTCTCTAAAGTCGCCTTGTAAGAAAGTGACATCAGGCAAAGCATCCATAGGCAAAATGTCGGAAGCAACCACTAAACCTTTGCTACCAACGAGTTTCCCAGCGATTTGAGACCAGCTACCAGGAGCCGCACCTAAATCCACCACAGTCATGCCTGGCTTGATCAACTTATATTTTTCTTGGATTTCAAGAAGTTTATAGGCTGCTCGAGCACGATATCCTTCCTTTTGTGCTTTTTTTACAAAAGGATCGTCCAGATGTTCCCTCATCCATACACGACTACTTTTCGACAATTTCTGGTTTGTAATGCGTGTTGCCATAACTCACTAAATATCAAAAAAACTTCTGATCGTTCATTGTACGTGAAAATTACTCTCATTACAGTACGGATGTAGCGTAATCTCACTAAGTTTTACAGTTTTTTTCCAATAATGTTGATCGATTATTTATACAGTTTTTCGTACATCTGGTTTTAAGTTTTTTGCTATACTAAGCCGTTTTTAAAATCAGGTATTTTTAATGGCCGCTTTATCTATCCATGAACGTAAACGTTTACGTCAAATTGGTCATGTGCTTAATCCGGTTGTCATGATTGGTGGACAAGGCTTAACAGACGCGGTAATCGAAGAAACGCTTCGCGCTTTAAATGACCATGAGCTTATTAAAGTTAAGATTGCTGGTGAAGACCGTGAAGCGCGTACTGCAACAATTGACGCAATTGTAGAAGCGACGGGTGCTCAAGCTGTGCAAAAAATTGGTAAAATTGTTTTGCTTTACAAAAAGGCAGCTAAACAAAACCAGCATTTATCTAATCTTGTTCGTCACGCTCATCTAGCAAACTAATTTAATTTGACAAACTATGGCAAGTTACGAACTTTCAGCTTTTGATCGTTTTCAAGCTGTTTCCGTTGTTGGCGCAATTGAACAGCAAGCACCCTATACCTTAAATATCGGTTTTTGGATTCGTGATCCAAATCAACTTATTATCTGGCCTCAAGAAGTCGCGGCTCATCCTCGTCAAGATTTTTTGTGGGAAGAAACTTGTTTCGAAATTTTTGTTGGCGTGCATGGTGAAGATTATTATCGGGAAATTAATCTTTCCCCTTCTCAAGCATGGCAGTCATATCAGTTTGAAGAATATCGCTATCCAGAAAGTATACCTCCCCTTGCTGCTTACGATATTGAACTGAATCATCTCAAGCGTACTCACTATGGCTTAAATGTTAGTCTTGATTTAGGACAATTTATGCAACAGCATCGCTTGAAATGGGCAAACCTTTATTTAGGTTTGACTACAGTTTTAAAGACCAAAGAAGGTATGCAGTACTATGCAATGCAGCATAGTGGAAAAAGTGCAGACTTCCATAATAAACGTGACTGGTTACATCAGTTCTAAAAATAAAAAAGCGAGAAATTAATTCTCGCTTTTTTATAGCTGGATCAAAGCAGAGATCATTAATTGTCTCGTGCTTTATTCCAAGCTTCGACTGCATTACTTTTAGTACGCTTAATACTTTCACTTAGAGAATCTTTGTGTTTCAAAGAAATCTGGCTAATATCACCCTTAAGCTCTTTGCTCACTTTCGTTAAATCTTCAATAAGTGCATTAATTTCTGCTTTCAAAGCATTTTTAAGGTCAGATAAGCCTTCTTGTGAAGTACTAAACTGAGCTTTAATCACATCCAGACGCTGTAGAATATCTTGTTTAATTTGAACAAATTGATTTTGAATGTTCTTATTTAATTCGTGAGTTTCGGCTTCAATTTTCTCTTGAGTCTCGCTTAAAACTTCTTTGACTTGCTCTTGAGTCTCAGTAATTGCTTCTTTTACCTGAGTTGTTGCTTCTGTAGCAACTTCTTTAACTTGCTCAGTTTTTTCGGCAACAGCTTCTTTTACCTGTGCAGTTTTAGCAGTTACTGTTTTTTTAGCCTTAGTTGTAGTAGCAGCTATGGTTTCTTTAACTTCATTAACCTCAGCTTTTACCGAATCAACGACTGCTTGAGCTTTTTCGCTCACATCTTTTGAAACTTCATTATTGCTCATACTATTTCCTCATATTGTTTATTTTTTAACTAGCAATACAATAAATCTAGTTCCAAGAATTCCCCTTGCAAATTGTTAGACAATTTATCAAAAGTATCTAATTCAGATAAGCGGATATTTTTTTGTAAAAAGCAAGCAATGAATTATATTTTTTAGCATAAAAGAAATAGACTTTAGAGGGTTCCATGCGTATAATGCGCTGTTAAGTTACAAGCGGGCAGACCGATAGGGAGGGCATGTTTTATCCAAACATCGCCGATCTTTTTTGGGTCTACTCGCTTTTTTACAGCCGAAATTCAGGAGCTTTGGTTTGAGCATCCCCGCCATTTTAGCCCTCGCAGATGGAACGATCTTTAAAGGAACGTCAATCGGCGCACCGGGAAGTACGACTGGAGAAGTCGTTTTTAACACAGCCATGACAGGCTATCAAGAAATTTTGACTGACCCAAGTTATGCACAACAAATTGTGACATTAACTTACCCTCATATTGGCAACACTGGTTGCAACTCGGAAGACGTTGAATCTGGTCGTATCCATAAAGTATGGGCGAATGGTTTAATTATTCGTGACCTTCCACTACTACACAGTAATTTCCGTGCTGAGCAGTCGTTGAGTGAATATTTGCAAGCGCATAATGTTGTTGCTATCGCAGATATCGATACTCGTAAACTGACTCGTATTTTACGTCAGACTGGCGCCCAAAACGGATGTATCCTTGCTGGCGAAAATATTACAGAAGAAGAAGCAATTGCAAAAGCACGTGCTTTTGGTGGCTTAAACGGTTTAGACCTTGCAAAAGAATGTTGTGATCCAACAGGTTTTGAATGGTCTGAAGGTTCATGGACCTTAGGCAAAGGCTTCTCTCAACCTGAATTAAAATACCATGTAGTTGCATACGATTACGGTGTCAAAACCAACATCTTGCGTATGCTTGCAGACCGCGGTTGCAAACTAACCGTTGTTCCTGCAGAAACTCCGGCTGAAAAAGTATTGGCACTTAATCCGGATGGCGTATTCCTCTCAAATGGTCCTGGCGACCCAGCTGCTTGTGATTACGCGATCGAATCTGTAAAAACTATTGTTGAAACCACAACATTACCTGTATTTGGTATCTGCTTAGGTCACCAAATTCTGGCACTCGCTTCTGGCGCAAAAACTGTAAAAATGAACCATGGTCACCACGGTGCTAACCATCCTGTACAAAATCTTGAAGATGGTACAGTGATGATTACTTCACAGAACCATGGTTTTGCTGTAGATGCAGAAACTTTACCGGCTAACTTAAAAGCAACGCATAAATCATTGTTCGATGGCACCCTACAAGGTATCCACCGTACAGACAAACCAGCTTTCAGCTTCCAAGGTCACCCTGAAGCAAGCCCTGGTCCACATGATTGTGCACCTTTGTTCGATCATTTCATCGAACTTATCGAAGCATCTAAACAGTAATTACGGAGCGAATAATGCCTAAACGTACGGATATTAAAAGCATCTTAATTATTGGTGCTGGCCCGATTGTGATTGGACAAGCATGTGAGTTTGACTACTCAGGTGCTCAAGCGTGTAAAGCACTTCGTGAAGAAGGCTATCGTGTTATTTTGGTTAACTCTAACCCAGCAACCATCATGACAGATCCTTCAATGGCTGATGCAACTTATATTGAGCCGATTACTTGGCAAACAGTTGCACAGATTATTGAAAAAGAACGTCCAGATGCAGTATTGCCAACTATGGGTGGTCAAACTGCATTGAACTGTGCCCTCGCACTTGATGAGCACGGCGTTCTTGCTAAATACAATGTTGAATTAATTGGTGCAAGCAAAGAAGCGATTGAGAAAGCCGAAGATCGTAAACTCTTCGATATCGCTATGCGCAAAATTGGCTTGGAATGTCCAAAAGCTGCCATTGCTGAAACAATGGAAGAAGCTTTAACAATCCAGTCGCGCTTTGGTTTTCCTGTAATTATTCGTCCATCATTTACAATGGGTGGTTCGGGTGGCGGTATTGCATATAACCGCGAAGAATTCCTTGAAATTTGTGAACGCGGTTTTGACCTTTCTCCTACTCACCAGTTATTGATCGATGAATCTTTAATTGGTTGGAAAGAGTACGAAATGGAAGTTGTTCGTGACAAAAACGACAACTGTATTATCGTATGTGCTATCGAAAACTTCGATCCAATGGGCGTTCACACTGGTGACTCAATTACCGTTGCTCCTGCTCAGACATTAACAGACAAAGAATATCAATTGATGCGTAATGCTTCGGTTGCAGTTCTTCGTGAAATTGGTGTTGAAACAGGTGGTTCTAACGTTCAATTCGGTATTAACCCGAAAGATGGACGTATGGTTGTCATCGAGATGAACCCTCGTGTATCTCGTTCATCTGCTCTTGCTTCTAAAGCAACAGGTTTCCCAATCGCAAAAATCGCAGCAAAACTTGCTGTTGGTTATACCCTTGATGAATTGAAAAATGACATCACTGGTGGCGTGACTCCTGCAAGCTTTGAACCATCGATTGACTATGTTGTAACGAAGATTCCTCGTTTTAACTTCGAGAAATTCCCACAAGCAGAACCTGTATTAACCACTCAGATGAAATCTGTTGGTGAAGTAATGGCTATTGGCCGTAACTTCCAGGAATCTGTACAAAAAGCATTACGTGGTCTTGAAGTTGGTGTAAGCGGTTTTGATGAAAAAATCGAAGCTGGCGCAACAAATGCAAAAGAAACCATTTTAAAAGAGCTTAAAGTTCCAGGCCCTGAGCGTATCTGGTATGTAGCAGATGCTTTCCGTCATGGCTTCTCTTTAGACGAAGTGTTTGAAGCAACCAAAATTGACCGTTGGTTCCTCATTCAAATTCAAGACATCGTTAAAACTGAAGCTGAAGTAAAAGCTTTAGGTTTTGGTGACTTAAACGCTGACAATATCCGTGCTTTCAAACGCAAAGGTTTATCTGACCTGCGTATTGCTGACCTCATGGGTATTTCACAAAAGCAATTCCGTAAACAACGTTGGAATTTGGGTGTTTACCCAGTTTACAAACGTGTTGATACATGTGCTGCCGAGTTTGAATCTGGTACTGCATACATGTATTCAACTTACGATGAAGAGTGTGAAGCAAACCCATCAAATCGTGACAAGATCATGGTGATTGGTGGTGGTCCAAACCGTATTGGTCAAGGTATCGAATTTGACTACTGCTGTGTACACGCGGCACTTGCTATGCGTGAAGATGGTTATGAAACAATCATGGTTAACTGTAACCCTGAAACTGTTTCTACCGACTATGACACATCTGACCGTCTATACTTCGAGCCTGTAACACTTGAAGATGTGCTTGAAATTGTACGTACAGAGAAGCCTAAAGGTGTAATCGTCCAGTACGGTGGTCAAACTCCTCTTAAATTGGCACGTGCTTTAGAAGAAGCTGGTACACCAATTATTGGTACATCACCAGATGCAATTGACCGCGCAGAAGACCGTGAACGTTTCCAGCAAATGATCCAACGTTTACAGCTTCGTCAACCAAACAACAGCATTGTAAAATCTGCTGAAGAAGGTATCTCTGAAGCTGCAAAAGTAGGTTACCCGTTAGTTGTTCGCCCATCTTATGTATTAGGTGGTCGTGCAATGGAAATCGTATATAACGAAGAAGAACTTAAACGTTACCTTCGTGAAGCAGTTCAGGCATCTAACGAAGCCCCTGTTCTTCTTGACCGCTTCCTAGATGATGCAACTGAAGTTGATGTTGACTGTGTATCTGACGGTAAAGACGTTGTGATCGGCGGTATTATGCAGCACATCGAACAAGCTGGTATTCACTCAGGTGACTCAGCATGTTCAATTCCTCCTTATTCTTTATCAAAAGAAATTCAGGATGAAATGCGTCGTCAAACTGTTGCGATGGCAAAAGAACTTGGTGTGGTTGGTTTGATGAACGTTCAATTCGCAGTTAAAGGCGATGATGTTTACATTCTTGAAGTTAACCCACGTGCTTCACGTACAGTTCCATTCGTATCGAAATGTATTGGTGATTCTTTAGCAAAAGTAGCTGCACGTTGTATGGCTGGTCAATCACTTGAATCTCAAGGATTTACTAAAGAAATCATTCCAACACACTTTGCTGTGAAAGAAGCTGTTTTCCCATTCGCTAAATTCCAAGGCGTAGATCCAATGCTTGGACCTGAGATGAAATCTACAGGTGAAGTAATGGGTGTAGGTAAAACATTTGGTGAAGCATTCTATAAAGCTGTTTTAGGCTCAAATGAACGCTTACCAGGTTTACCAACCGAAGGCGAAGTGAAACATGCTTTCTTATCAGTACGTGAATCTGACAAGAAATATATTGCAGATATCGCTAAGAAATTAGCTGCATATGGCTTCAAGCTTATTGCAACAGGTGGTACATACCAAGTGCTTAAAGAAGCAGGTTTAGAATGTGAATCTGTGAATAAAGTAACTGAAGGTCGTCCACATATTGTTGACCGCTTGAAAAATGGTGAAATACACCTTATTGTCAATACCACTGAAGGTAAACAGGCTCAATATGACTCTGCAATGATTCGTCGTGCTGCCCTACAAGGCAAAGTGTATTACACAACGACTATCAATGGTGCAGAAGCTGTTTGCCAAGCCTTTGCTGTGAAATTGCCAATGGATGTATACCGCTTGCAAGATTTAACTGTAGGTTAATTTGTTACCGATAAGTCCCGTCACCTTATCGGTGGCGGGATTTTTTCATTTTTTTAACTGTGTTTTCTCAACTTAAGAGGGACCAAAATGCAACGCTATCCAATGACCCCTGAAGGTAAAATTGCCTTAGAGAAAGAATTACAACATTTAAAATCTGTTGAACGCCCACGTATTATCCAAGCGATTGCTGAAGCGCGTGAACATGGCGATTTAAAAGAAAACGCAGAATACCACGCTGCTCGTGAACAGCAAGGTTTCTGTGAAGGCCGTATTCAGGATATCGAAGGTAAACTCGGTGCAGTTCAAGAAATTGATGTCAAAACACTTGAGCAAAATGGTCGTGTTGTATTTGGTGTGACTGTCACCATTGAAAACTTGGATACCGAAGAACGTAAGACTTATAAAATTGTAGGCGATGACGAAGCAGATTTTAAAATTAATAAAATTTCTGTGAACTCACCAATCGCACGTGGTCTTTTGAGTAAGAGTGAAGGCGATGAAGTAAAAATCGTGACTCCTCAAGGCGAAGTCGAATATGAAATCGTAAGTGTAGAATATCTCTAAGATAATACACAACTAGCCCCTCTTTATGAGGGGTTTTTATTCAATACCATTGATATATTTTTGGGAAATCACAAATGGATACTTCTTTAATTAACACCCCAGTTCGTCATTGGTGTGAATTTGAGTTTATTTCCAAAACTGTTAAAAACCCGAATATCCATATTAAAGGTCATTATTCATATTATTCAGCCTATTGGGACCAAGGTTTTGAACGTTGTGTTGTACGTTATTTACATGACAAAGCCTCGACACCTGACAAACCGATTGATCAACTTTATATTGGTAATTTTGTTTGTTTTGGCGCTGAATGCGTAATCATGATGGGTGGTAACCAACTTCATAGACCAGACTGGATTTCGACTTTTCCTTTTGATACGCGTAGCTTTTTAGCTGCTGGTGATACAATTATTGCCGATGGGTGTTGGATTGGTAGTCGTGCAATGATTATGCAAGGTGTCAAACTTGGTGAAGGTGCAGTGGTTGCAACTGGAGCTGTAGTAACTAAAGATGTTCCACCCTATGCAATTGTAGGTGGCGTGCCTGCGAAAATTATTAAATATCGCTTTCCTCAAGAACAAATCGATAAACTGCTTGCTTTAAAACTGTATGATTTAGATGAAAAGCAGATTCTGAAAATACGTGAATATTTACAAACTGATGATATAGATGCTTTATCTACACATATGGAAAATTTCCAGAATCTATAAAATTTTATCTAGAAAAATTTATTGTTATAAAGTCACAAATGATTACCTGCTTGAATTTAAATCGTCAAAAAAAAAGTATAAAGTATTGAATAAATAAGCATCATTACAATAAGGAAGATACTCATGTCATATCAACATATTCTTGTACCAATTGACGGTTCTGAAACTTCTATGATCGCCATGAAAGAGGCGATCAAACTTGGAAAAGCGCTAAATAGCAAAATTACGGTTGTACAAGTTATGGCACTTGACCCGTTTATTGCAGATGTCTATGTAAAAACTGGTCAAACGAATGATTTGATTGAACGCACACGAACTTATTTACTCGACATTTTAGAACAAGCAAAGCAAAAATTTGCCGAAGAAGGTATTACTGTTGAAACTAAGTTATTGGAAGGTTTTGTAGTGCATGAAGAAATTATTGAGGCTGCTCAAGACTTAAATGTTGATCTCATTGTGATGGGTTCACATGGTCGTACAGGTGTCCGAAAACTGGTGCTGGGTAGCGTTGCACAAAAAGTCTTAGGCGAAAGTCATATTCCTGTTTTAATTGTTCGATAATTTCCATATTGCCTATCTTGTTAATTTTAATGATTTAGGCAATTATTTTAAATAAATAGCCTTTTCAGTATCTTTAAGGCTGCCAAGCAAATTGCTTTAAGCTTACTTTACCATTTAACAAATAGACGCCTTCAGCTTCTAGCTTTAACTGTTGAACATTTTCACCCTTTTCATTAAATTTACTTAGGCTAATTTTGCCTTGAGAATTAATAACCCTATACCAAGGGACTTGATGATCTGCTTCAAGATGCTTAAGGACATAGCCAACGAGTCTCGCATGTTTAGGTAACCCAGCCATACGAGCC
This sequence comes from Acinetobacter sp. AOR14_HL, assembly GCF_027855175.1. NCBI lineage: Bacteria > Pseudomonadati > Pseudomonadota > Gammaproteobacteria > Moraxellales > Moraxellaceae > Acinetobacter > Acinetobacter sp. AOR14_HL. The sequence goes on from NZ_JAKTII010000001.1 coordinate 31,337, forward strand.
ACCTGCCCATAAGTTGCAACTTTTCCGCAAGGAATCAAAGCAATGACTTCTAAAATCTGCCGATGTAGTTCATACTGAGTTGTCAAAATGGACTCCATAAAAATTGACATTCTTCATATCATATAAAAAAATTTGACTAAAATTAAATATAATCCAAGGTAGGTTTGAGGGAGATCTGCATGAAAAAAACCATACTGGTAGTGACTGGAACTTTACTATGTGTTTCTTGTACTACTCGCCCCCCTATTCTTCCTTCAAGAGAAGTACCTAAAGTATCTATAGATGGCCGCCCTATCGTTCCAGTCACTTTCGTTTTTACCACTAATTCTCCAGAAGCTGTAAAGTTTGATAATTACCAACAAATGCGGAAAGAAATTAAAATATTAAATAAATATTATGTAGATGATAAAAACAATAAAATCTTTAAGTTCCAATTAAACCGCTATATCCCATATGAACAGTTCATTCAGTTACGATGTGACCTTAAGCAGCAAATTAATCAGCCCTACCCTATTTCCCTCGAAACGATTCCGGCAAGCATAAAGACCTGTTTTCCAAAACGTACAGCAAGTAAAGAAGTCATTATTTTTATTTACGATGCATACTCACCTAAATGGAAATTTGAAGATGTTACCAGCAGAGCTTTTCGCAACAATGGCGAACCCTTTATTTTGTTAGACTGGAATCGTTTAAATTATAATATTCAGGCAGGAAGCGTTCATGAAATGGGGCATGCATTTGGTCTAAAACATGTTTGCGCACCGAATGCTACAAAACGGACTCCAACGAATATTATGGCGAGTGCTGAATGTAAACGTGGTAGTGGTGGATTAAGGAATTTAGGTTTTACACCTGTACAACTTCAAACAATTTTATCGAATTATCAAAGTTATCCTTAACATATTTTAAAAACCAAGCTCGATATAAAAACCTAATTTATCTTGAGCCAAACTATAGTTTTCTTGGGTCAGTAATGAAGTCATATAACTGCTGACCTTTGAAAATTCTTCCTCATTGACTGGATACGGCTGCCAAAATGTTTTTAAATTATTGGTATAGATCGGATATAAACGAAGGCGATCTTTTGACAAATCTAACCGTGCTATACATCCATATGGTAGAGCATTGTGCTCTTCATATTCACCATTACTATTAAAAACTGCATTGCCAATACCAAATACTACAGGCTTTTGATGAATGGATTGAATAGGTTGAACAGTGTGCGCACCATGTCCAATCAAAAGATCGGCCCCCGCTTGGGTTAAAATATTCGCGAGTTTAGTTTGTTCTTTTGTAATAGGTTTAAAATCAACGCCCCAATGACAAATAACAATGACTTTATGGTGAGGATGAGCCAACTTATAACGGCTTATTTGTTCAATTAAAACTCCATTTAGACAGGCCACTCCACTCTTGTGCCCTAAAGCGTAAAAATCATAATCTAAATAAGCCGTATTTCTGTGCCAATAGCCATTAAAAATAGCGTAATGCTTGTTATTAAACGTGATTTCAAAATAGCTATGGGCATCTTTTTGGTTCAATCCTGCACCAATATAAGAAATATTGGCCTGATCAAATTGCTGTAATGTATAAGTTATTCCACTATTGCCATGATCTTTTAGATGGTTATTGGCCAACACAACATGGTTAAGGTGAATATTCTTAAATTCCGCTAATGTTTTTTCAGCCTCAGCTTTAAGAATAAACGGCTTTTTACGCGCTAATGGTGACTGATCTTCTAAAGAAAATACTGCTTCAAAGTTAGTAATATTTAAGTCATTTTCACCTAAAAAAGCTTTTATTTTTTCGAATGAATAGCTGTATCCATATTGTTGTAGAGCATCTTTTTGCCCCTTAGACTTGCGCTTTTCTGTATAGATCTCCCCAAAATAAGTATCTCCCAAAATATTGATCATGCCACTTCGAGTAGTACAAACTTTAGGTTTTACGTTCTGCTCTTGAAAGCAGTGATAGTAAGGAACCAAATGTTCAATTCGATGAATATCATCTAAAAATGAAAAGAAACCGATGGTCTGGTTTTCTTCAAAGAACGTGAGATAAATTTCTCGAAACGAATTAGAGAGATATAAGACCGTTATGATTGATTGAGCTATTAAGGGCGTCTGTGGATGATAGGCCTTACCCTTAAAATTTAGCTCCTTTACAAAGAACAGATTTCTGATTTCAGCTGGATAGGTATAAATATTTTTGATTAATAAAAACAAATATTTTAGCTGATTTCGTTTACCCTCTTTTTTAAAATTTAAGTGATAGATATCAGCTCTTTTTAATAAAGCTAAATATGCTTCCTCATTTGTACCGCAAAGCATATTGCTTAAAGCATTTTTTACATCTGCTGCTTGGGTAAAAATTAAAAACTGTAATAGCTCAGTAAAGGTGTAATGTTCAGAAGGCTTTAAGCCTAAATTGTGCTGACCTACTTGTTCAGATAGGTGCTCAGGCACGACATAGACATCTTGAGCTTGTATTTTGTTTTGCTGAAATTGCTCTAATGCATAGTCGATGAGTAAGGGCGTTGAAATATCATCATCAAATTCGAATTGCCATAAAGTTTCATCAAAACTTGTAGTATCAACATGTGCTAATAACTTGATCTCAACGGGTTGATACTTCATTGCTCATCACCCTTGTAATCTTTTACATAGGCGATATAACCCGACAAGTTATGCTCTTGGTCATCAATCCGTACTCGAAAACGGTCATGTCGAATATAAAATGCATGCAAGATTTTATCTGGCCGTGCCATATACATGGCCATTTCCGGATAAAAAAATCCTGTAGTTTGAAAATCTGCTCTAAACTCAATTAGTTTTTGAAGTTCAGACATATAAGATTGCTCAAAAAGTGCTGTGCGCCCCTGCTCTTTTAAACGGTTCACCATTTTATAAGCAGCCATTAACATCTCTAATAAAGTTGCATATGTGGTTTTTCGATTTTTAATAAAAATAAAATGTTTTAAATAATTATTTAAACCAAAAATAAAATATTTATCTTCTGGGCATATTTTAGTGAGTTCATTGGTACAATAACTTAACCAATGATCATGATATTTTTCATATCTTTTTTCAATAAAACATTCAAACATTAACTTAACTGTTTCTAATAATCTAGAATCTTGGTTAATTTGATATAAACGTAATAAAGCTAAAGCAGCTTCTCCATCATAATAAATAATCCTAAATTTTTCTTTTAAATCATAATCTGGATAATTTAATACATGAGTCGTTGATCCATTTAAATCTACTAGCTTTAAAATACCATTTGCGAGTTTCTCTGCATATTTTTGATAATCAGTTTTTTGAGTAATTTCTTGATATTTTGTTAGCATTAAAATAGCTGCCGCATTGGCACCCAGTTTAATTTCTAATTCCCCTTCTTTTCCATCAATCATAAAAGCGGTTGATGAATCTTTTTCTTTATAAAATTTGGTCAGTGCATAGTGAATCGCGGCATGAATTTTAGACCAATATTCAGGCTTATTTTGCACCTCAAATGTTTCTAGTAAGGCATACACCGAGGTACAGTGACGTACCGTATTGTAGTTACGAATATCCCGATCATAGGCAGAAAAATAACCATAAATAAATTTGCCATTTTCTTGAATCTGGTCATGAAGAAACGCCGAATTTTGTTCTATTAACTGCTGAAAATGCTGTTTCTTATTGTTTGAAATGCCTCTAATACCATTTACATCATAACGACTCGCTAAATTAATGAATTGCCCATTTTCATAAAATCCTGCGTAGGTATCAAAAGTCCAAATTTCTTGTAGCTCTTGTAGTTTAATTTGTGGTTTTGTAGCGTTATATTTTTGCTTAATTGCATAATTCAGATTGGTTTCATCAAAGAAGTTCGGCTTGTCGTAGCTCAAGCCTCGAATAATTGCTTTTCCATAGATCTCTTGTTCAAGAAAAGCCACTGAACTTTGTTCATCAAAGCCGATGCCTTTACGGTAATGGTTGTTGTGAAATTGATGGTGGACCTGCTGCTCTACTTCTTTCCAAGCTTGTTTCGCTAAATTATATGCAATATCGATTTTTATATAATCAGCAAGTGGTGCCTGTGCAAATTGGTCATTAATAAAATCTAATAATTGTTTTTTAGCCTGCTCTAAATTGGTTTTCTCACTGTGCCATACGCTACATCTTTGGTCTTTGGGGCCATAAGATAAAAATAAAATAATATCCTGTTTAAGACTCGGAACGTGCTGAACAACTTGTTCTAACCAAAGGTTAAGTTGTCTTTGGAAATTTAAAAATGCCGTCACTCGAATTCAGTCCCTAATTGTTTGTTGTTCTATAAAGCGCTAATCAAGCATCATATCATGCCCCTTCTAAAAGCAAAGTTAACGTATTGTTTAAACATAAAAAAAGAGCCCGAAGGCTCTTTTTTCTATAAGTCGATTGTCAGATTAGAAAATGATTTGACCATTGTTGATCAAGTCATTCAATGTGACTGGACCTGTGAGGTTAGTCAATTGAAGCAATGGTGTTTCAGTGTAAGTACCTTCGATGAGTACTCCACCATCACGGTCTACGCTGATTGTCGCAGTTTGAGTACCAGCATCGTAGCTTACTGACACATATTGACCAATTGTTAAGTTAGATTGAGAACCAATTAACAAGTTACTTAAGTCAATCTTATCAGCCTGATCATCGGTTGCAGTATCACCTACATGGAAGTCAGTCCATATATCTACACCACCACCTGTTGTGTTACCACCAGTTGCATTAGTGACACTTGCAGCTGTTAATGTGTTGTAGATCAAGGTATCAGAGCCATTACCAAGAGCAAATGTATCATTTGCCGCAGTACTTACTGCAAGGCTATTCAACTCTTGACTCAAGTTAATCGTCAATGAAGAAGGATATTCACTACCATCAATCACCGAAACTAACTTGTAATCAATCACATCAACTGTCGCATTAGCAGCACTGTCTAATGGTTTGTAGAAGTAAGAGCCATCATTGTATAGATACAATGTGCCTTCACCTGTATTCACTCCTTGACCAGCAGCTAGCTCATATGTGCCAGTTGTTGAGTTCAGTACATAGAGCTGAGTACCTTCTACGACATCATTAGTAAGTACGTTGCCAGTAATCCAGTCTGTTTGACCATCTGGTGTGTATTGGTCTAGATGAGTCGCTGTAGTTGTCACTACAGAGTCTAGAGTTACCACACCTAGTGAAAGCACACTTGATAAACTGAATACAACTCGATAAGTACCCGCCGTCAAATGTGGTACATCTGCCGAGAATGCCGGAGCACCGAGTACACCTGCCAAGGCAGTTGCAGAACCTGAATATGCAGTATCAACCCATGTTCCACCAACGAACTGCTGAATTGTATATCCAGTTGTTGGGAAAGCAGACAAGCTTAATGATGCAGTGTAGTTCAACTGTACATGTACATCGCTTACTGTATTAGCAGCAATCACAAATTGATCCGACGTTACCGTACTGCTGAGTACAGGAAGTGGAATTGGGAAACCAACCAAGTTACCGATGGTCACATTACCACTTACTACATCCACAAGTGGATCTACCACTGGTGACATACTGATTGTTGCATCATCAGTATCAGCTGTTGCAGAAGGCGTTGGAAGCGTTGCATCTGCCGAAGGATCTGCTGTGTTCCAAGTTACATCAACATCTGGCGAACCAACTTGAACATGTAATGTAGCTGTATCAGTTCTACCAGTAACTGGATCTGTGACTGTGTAAGTGAAGCTATCAACTTTACCTACATTCGCCATATCTGCAGTTGCCTGATAGCTATAGCTGCCGTCTGAATTGATAATCAAGCTGCCATATGCACCTACGATCGTTGTAGGAGCACCTACTACAACCGCTTCTGTATTACCATTTTCAGCTGTAACTGTAGTTACTACTGAAGTTGTCGTAATGTAGTCTGGCACATAGTTTGTACCATAAACAGCAGAGTTATCATCAGCGAGTACATTACCAGTTACAGGGTCAACGACCAGTACAGGAGGTTGAGTAATATCACCATGATTTAGTGTGATATCTGCTGTAACACTACCTAGAGCTGTTAGAAGTGTGTTGCTTTCCATGAACAACTCGTAAGTACCGGCACTTAAGTTATCAATCTTGAATTGAACTTCAGAACCAAAGATACCTAACAAATCAATCACGCCAGTATCAGAACTATCAGCAACCACAGTACGAGAGCCGTCTGGATTTACTCGGGTTAATACCACATGTAAACCATCAATAACCGTTGCAACCGAACCGAAGTTCACTGCAATAATGGCATCAGTAAGGTTACCTGGGTCAACTGTAAATGTCGCTGTTCCTTCTCTAGAACCGATAACAATTCCACCTATACCGAGTAACCAGTTATAGCTGATCGCATTATCAAGTACCTCAGTTGTTACTGGATACACCATGTCTATTTCAGCTGAAGCAACGTTATCCATTGCATCTACTGGAAGCGGACTAGTAATTACAGCTGGTTGAGATGGATCTGCATCGTTCCAAGTCATATCTACACTGTCACTATCGAGACGAACATAAAGTGTTGCCTCAGAAGTGTTACCTGTTACAGGATCAAGCAAGGTGTAGGTAAATTGATCTACCTGACCGAGGTTTGCTCCATCTACAGTTGGGGTATAGGTGTAGTTACCATCTTGATCGATCACCAACGTACCGTATGCGCCAACAATTGTTGCACCAGCTGTTGGATCAACAGCAATACCATTCACTTCAGAGATGACAGCATTGCTGCTTGCCGCATCAACTTCACCAGTGAGGCTTGCATCTTTGATGACATTACCAGAGATCGGTTCAACAGAGTAACCAGCCACGATGTATGGATTATAGACATCCATCGTACCAGTTAATGTTCCGCCTAAGCCTATGCCTAGCAAACCTTCATATCCGATAAATGCACGGTACTGACCAGCATCCAATCCTTCAAGCACGGCTGTTGGTGTACCGCCGATGAGTGATAGATCGATGAGAGAAGCTTCTGGATTAGTTCCACCAATCGATACCCATTGTCCTGTTGCTTCATCAAACTTCTGAACAACAATCGCATAATCACTGAGTAAATCGGCAGTGATTATCGCATCGAATGTGAACGTTGCTGTACCTTCACGGTTTGGATCAACAGTAAATTCAATTGCCTCGTTACCAAGCAATTGTAAATCCAGACCAGCCAACGATACGGCTGCAAGGTAAGATGCATCTCCAAGAGCTACATCATCTGCAACAAGCAATGGCTCTGGGTTAATTTCTGCCGTTACTACATTGTCTACCGCTTTCACAGAGCTCAATTGAATATTGAGATTTGCTTGAGCAGTATCACCAGTTAGAGGATCAGTTAATGTGTAGACAAACACATCTGTTTGACCAACTCCAGCGGAATCTAAGTTAGGTGTGTAAGTGTATGTACCGTCTGGATCAATTACCAAAGTACCATACAACCCGTTGATCACTGTATCTACCACTGTAACAGGCTGACCATTTACCGCTGTAACTACAGTCGTAGGAGTTACGATGTCTATTTCACCACTGGTATTGATATCAGTAATAACATTACCATCGGCAACTTCGGTGTAGTATCCACCTACTTGTGTCGTATCATAGACATCCATTGTCCCGGTTAAGGTACCAAGTAAACCGATGCCTAGAAGACCGTTATAAGTCATGAATGCACGATATTGACCTTCTTCTAAACCATCAATCACTACACCAGGTGTTGAACCTAGTAAAGTAAGATCAAGAATATCCGCTTGGCCACCACCATAAATCGCAGTCCATTGACCTGTTGTTGTATCAAATTTTTGAACAACTAAAGAGTAGTCAGATAATGCATCCACTCCAATTAAAGCACTGTAAGTAAATGTCGCGTTACCTTCTTGACCAGCACCCACTGTAAAATCAATTGCTTCAGAACCAAGTTGTAAATCAAGTCCAGCAAGTGAAACCAAGGCTAGGTAAGTTTCGCTACCTAAAGAGGCATCATCTTGTACAAGCAATGGTTGAGGAGCAAGTACGGCTGTATCAGTGTTATCAAAGGCCAAGATACTAGAAGAACTAATCGTTACCGTACCAGTTGCCGGATTCGATATGTTACCTGCCACATCTGTTGCAGTTACGCTCACTGTGTGTGGACCGTCTGCGAGTGTTGGCAAGGTATTGTCTGCAAGCGTCCAAGTACCATCGCCATTGTTAGTTGCTGGATAATCCACGCCATCAACAGTCACGACAACTGTTGCAGCAGGATCATCGATCGTACCAGTCAATGGAGGTGTGTCATCATTAGTAGTTACATCTGTGAAACCAACCACTGGTGCAACCAGGTCAACGATAAAGCCATCTGTACCGTCAAGCACATCGCCTGTACCCAAGTTACCAGCAAGGTCTGTATATGTACTATCAGCAACACTAATGCTTGGTGCTGTGCCTGTACCATCAGGTGTGAACACCGCTGTCCAAGTGATATTGTCAGTTGTAACCAACGCACTCAATGTACCACCAATAAGTGTGATGTCACTTGCATCAAAGCCTGTAACTGCCTCACTGAATGTGAAGCTAATATTCGCAGTTTCACCTGCTGCAAGAGCTAGATCATCAGTAGTAATTGCAAGTGTTGGTGGAACAATGTCTACAACGAAACCATCTGTACCATCAAGTACATCACCTGTACCTAAGTTACCTGCAAGGTCTGTGTAAGTATTATCAGCAACACTAATGCTTGGTGCTGTGCCTGTGCCATCTGGTGTAAACACCGCTGTCCAGGTGATGTTGTCCGTCGTAGTCAGGCCAGTCAAGGTACCGCCCACTACCGCGATGTCTGTCGCATCAAAGCCTGCAACTGCTTCACTGAATGTGAAGGTAATATTCGCAGTTTCACCTGCTGCAAGAGCTAGATCATCAGTAGTAATTGCAAGTGTTGGTGGAACAATGTCTACAACGAAACCGTCTGTGCCATCAAGCACATCGCCTGTACCGAGGTTGCCCACAGTATCTGTGTAGCTACCATCAGCCACCGCAATGCTTGGTGCTGTACCTGT